>JAZSHZ010000166.1:0-10610 GCA_045533555.1 Eubacteriales bacterium | reverse complement strand
CGGTTCGCCGAGGGAACCGGGTTCCTTTGTTCTGTCGAGAACAGCAATGTTCTTTGCTGTTGCCGGGATTGCTTCAAGAAGCTTTGCCGGAACGAACGGACGGTAGAGGCGAACCTTGACAAGACCGACCTTCTCGCCGTTTGCGTTCATATAGTCGATAACTTCTTCTGCAACGTCGCAGATGGAGCCCATAGCGATGATTACGCGGTCAGCATCCGGTGCGCCGTAGTAGTTGAAGAGCTTGTAGTTTGTGCCAATCTTAGCATTGACCTTGTCCATGTATTCCTCAACGATTGCCGGAAGAGCATCGTAGTAGGAGTTACATGCTTCTCTGTGCTGGAAGAAGATGTCGCCGTTCTCAGCGGAGCCGCGGAGAACCGGATGCTCAGGATTGATTGCGCGAGCGCGGAATGCCTTGACTGCATCCATATCGACCATCTCTTTGAGGTCTTCATAATCCCAAGCTTCGATCTTCTGAATTTCGTGGGAAGTTCTGAAGCCGTCGAAGAAGTTGAGGAACGGAACGCGGCCCTTGATTGTTGCGAGGTGAGCAACAGCGCCGAGGTCCATGATTTCCTGCTGGTTTGTCTCTGCCATCATAGCGTAGCCTGTCTGGCGGCAAGCATAAACGTCGGAATGGTCACCGAAGATGTTGAGAGCGTGGGAAGCAACGCAACGAGCGGAAACGTGGATAACGCTCGGGAGAAGCTCACCTGCGATCTTATACATATTCGGAATCATAAGGAGAAGACCCTGTGATGCAGTGTAGGTTGTTGTGAGAGCACCTGCAGCGAGTGAGCCGTGAACAGCACCTGCTGCGCCTGCTTCGGACTGCATTTCAACCATCTTGACTCTGTCGCCGAAGATGTTTCTTGCGGGTTCTCCGAAAATGTTTTTGTCTGTTGCAGACCATGTGTCTGTAACTTCAGCCATCGGGCTGGAAGGTGTGATCGGGTAAATCGCAGCAACTTCAGTAAACGCATAGCTTACGTGAGCAGCAGCGGTATTACCGTCCATGGAAACTTTTCTTCTTGCCATGTTTGATTTTCCTCCTTAGTTTTTTAATCCAATAATATAGTTTACCACTATTTTATCCAAAAGTAAATAATATTTTGCCTATATCATATGTTTTTGTATAGTTAATATACTAACAATGTTCACAAAAACCGAAAAGGCAGGGAGTTATATTATGAGCTCGCTGAGCGGGCGCTTGGGAACATGGTGAACGCGTTCCTCATCACGCCAATATTTGATATCTCCGTCCTTCGCATCCTCGATAACAACTGTTTCGACAGGCTTTCCGAGAGCGATGACGAGCATGATCTCGTGGTCATCGGAAAGACCGAGGATTTCCTTGAGCTCCTTTCTCTTGATGCTGCCGAGCATACAGCCTCCAAGGCCCATTTCGGTAGCGGCGAGAAGGATGGTCTGCGCCATGATGCCGACATCCATAAGATTGCCCTTGCCGAGAGTATCATCGTTGACGATCGTGATATATCCGGTCGGACGCTCACCGACAGGAGGCGCTCCGTCCTTGAGATAGCCTGCCCAGGCGAGAGTGGAAAATACCTTTTCGCATTCTTCACCTGTCGGAGTCAGACGGAACTTGAAGAACTGGCGGTTAGCACCGCTTGGCGTTATACGTGCAAGCGCGCAAAGCTCACGCAGTGTTTCTTCGGTAATTACACAGCTTTCGTCAAATCGGCGATATGAACGATTTTTCAAAACCAAATCATTAAGCATAATATAAAACCTCTCAATTATTGCCTCGCAGAGTTTCGCATCCGAAGATGCGAAAGAATTAAGATAAGTTTTTTGTGGGGACATGCGCCTCACAAAAAACACTTCTCACTCTGCAAACGTGCGAGTGTAACGAGTGCGCTGCAGCAGAGTGCAGCTTTTCTCAAAAAAGTGCTTGCACTTTTTTGATTACTTCTTGATGATTTCGCCGTAAACTTCGCCGGAGAGAGCAGCAGCGTTTGACTCGTCTGTGTCAACGTGCATAGCCGGAGCAAACTTCTCGCTTACGCGAACAACAACATCGTCGAATACGAGCGGACGAGCGCTGTCGATCTTAACGCAAACGATTTCCTTGTCTGCAACATTGAACTGTGCAGCAGATTCCGGAGTGAGGTGGATGTGGCGCTTTGCAGCGATAACACCCTCTGTGAGCTCAACTTCGCCGCAAGGTCCGACGATCTTGCAAGCAGCGCTGCCTGCAACGTCACCGCTTTCGCGGGTCGGAGCTGTTACGCCGAGAGTACGTGCGTCTGTGAGGGAAACTTCAACCTGAGTTGCCGGGCGCTCCGGACCGAGGATGGAAACACCCTTGATTTCGCGCTTCGGGCCAACGAGGTCAACCTTTTCTTCTGTGAGGAACTGTCCCGGCTGGGAAAGCTCGCGCTTGTTGTGGAGAACTGCACCCTTGCCGAAGAGGATTTCGAGATGCTCTTTCGTAACGTGAACGTGACGGGAAGAGGTCTCAACGAGAATTTTGTTGTCTGCCATAATTGATACAACCCTTTCTTTATGTAAATTTGATTTATACCCATCCTATATAATTTACCACAAACGCCCCCGAAATTCAAGTGATTTAACACGAAAAATGTTAAATCTACATTAAATAATAAGAAAAGCCACACTGATTGGTGTGGCTTTGGTGGGGGAGAAGGGAAAGAAATTGTACTATTCCCAAACGAATAGAAAAAGCAGGGCAAATATTGTTTCGTTTGATTGCTATATGAAATTACACTACTCTCAAACAGGTCTGCGTCCGCATGAACTACAGCTGGCGTTTGATAGCTATATGAAATTACACTACTCTCAAACAACATCTATGGTGGATGGTGCGAACAGTGCGTTTGATAGCTATATGAAATTACACTACTCTCAAACTGCAGGTCGGTTAACTCTGCCTTTAGGGATGTTTGATAGCTATATGAAATTACACTACTCTCAAACACCATGAACGCCAGCTTTCAGTATCTTAAAGTTTGATAGCTATATGAAATTACACTACTCTCAAACCTTCTCAATATCGGTTGTGTCAATGGTCGTGTTTGATAGCTATATGAAATTACACTACTCTCAAACCCGGCGGTGATGGCACGGATAACGGCAGCGGTTTGATAGCTATATGAAATTACACTACTCTCAAACAGCTTATAGCAACGAAAACAAATTGGACAAGTTTGATAGCTATATGAAATTACACTACTCTCAAACTGATATGATTGGCAAGACAGACAATTAGAGTTTGATAGCTATATGAAATTACACTACTCTCAAACATCACAGAGCTTCAAACGCAAGTCAAATTTGTTTGATAGCTATATGAAATTACACTACTCTCAAACATATTCAAGTCAAGGCTTAACATTCACCTTGTTTGATAGCTATATGAAATTACACTACTCTCAAACAGAATACTCGCCCGAACTTGCCTGAACATTGTTTGATAGCTATATGAAATTACACTACTCTCAAACCTCAAATTCATGATAGCGGAGTAACCTCGTACTACAAACAAGGGTAATTTCATATAGCAAGCAGTGTTATATGATGCACATATCTTTATCTATTATAAGAATGTGCTCGTTTTTTGAATTATATTTCTGATACCCCTCAAAGAGAAGAAGATAAAGCTTTTCATATCTGAAAAACTTGTATACATCTTCGATGTCTTCTTCCGAAAGAAATTGCTTAAGATTAACAAAAGCAAAAATCTTCTTTCCGAAAAACTCGTTCTCGATTTTTACGTAGTTGCAGATTTTCTCGGGAAGAGTTGCGCAAATGTCCGACACTGTGACAGGTGTCGCTTTGAGAAGCATCGCTATATCTATTGAATTTTCAAGGTGCACGGAAACGTCGCAATCAGATATAAGTTCAAGCATATATTGCTCGATCTGAGACATTATCTCATTTGTTTTGGAAAAATGCTCTTCGTCGAGCGCCTTTTCTGAAAGCCTGGAGAGAAGCTTTGTTGCAAGCTTTCTTTCGTTCACGGAAAAGCCGAACATATCACCGACAAAATTAATATTCTTTTCTATCGGAAGTTCTTTGAGTGTATCGGAAAGAAGAAAGCTTACTTCCTTTCCTTCGCATTGGAGAGAAAGCTCCTGCATAAGTGCATAGAAAAGAGAACTATTTTCTATTATTATAACATTTGCATTATCATCTTGCAAGGTGAAAACTTCGCAAAATGAAGGATGAAAAAGCTTCATAAAATCACTAACCTTTCATCGCTGTCGATAACCATACTTTGCTTTTCACCCAATACATATTCCATTTTGGAATATTGCTTTTCCGTTATTGCGAGCATCTGTATGATGCCTTTATCTGGAGATGCTTCGCGAACTTTTTTCATTATGGATTCGGAGACGGTCATATTAAGAGCGAGCTTACTGTAGACAGAATTCTGAACCATAATAAAACCGCTCTTTATAAGAAATTTGCGAAACTTTGAATACGCCCGGCGTTCTGCCGAGGTTTCAACGGGCAAGTCGAAAAATACAATAACTCTCATAAATCTATAGCTCATCTCCGAAAGAACCTCATAAGAGATATATCATTTTCGCAAAGTGCATCAAAAATGCTTTTGCAATATAGCTTTATTGCATTGTTGACGTAATGAATCTTTCCGTCAATCATAACTTCGTGGTTGAGAACATCGACAAGCTCCATTTTGTCATCATGAGAAAGCTCATCCGAAAGAGACATACTTAAGACCGCTTCATCAACGAGCGGGCGAAAGGGTTCCATCAGATCTGAAGATAAATTGAATTGGTTGAAACGGTTGCCGTGGAAAAGACCAAGCTGTGTTATAAATCCGTTAGATACTACTTCGCGGTTAAATGCCGAGAGCAGAATGCTGTAGCCGTAGTTTAAAGCTGCATTTGTCGGGCAGTCTTTGGTGCGTGAAAAATCTTTGCCGAAAAGAGCATTGAAATATACCTTTGCTGCGTGACCTTCGCGGTTTGTAGCATCGCCAAATTCAATCTGCGAAACGTATTGCCGGAGAAGATTAGATTCCGTTTTGTTGAATTTTTCAAGTAAGTATGCTTGATTTCGGATTTTTTCGGAGACGATTTCCGTCCAGACTGATGTTTTTATATTCTCGTTCCAGATAACTTGTTGCCTTATCTTTAAACTTGTATCGTGACTTCCGTAATATGGGACAAGCTCGGAAGACGGATTTCTTTTGTCATCGCAGAAGATAATCTTAATTTTTCTTTCCGAAAGCTCGGCGAGAAGCGATGCTGTCAAGGAGACGGAAGTGTTTTCGATAATGAGCGTTGCAATTTCCGAAAGATGAACCTTGTTTATCTGCAGCTCGTCACGCACGACGAGATGCCCGAGCCGAAGCTCGAGCTTTGCTCGTCGCGATATGACAACCGTTCGCCAACTCATAATGATTTAAGGTCGATGATTTGCCTGAAGAGGCCTGTCGGGGAATCGTTGATAATTGAGATGGTTGTGATTTTTTTTGTAGATATGTTTTTGTTTAAGCGAATTCTTTCTGCAGATTTTCGGCTGTTTATGCTGTTTAAATCTACGCGAGTACCGTTGTGCTTAAATATGCCAAACATAGCTTGCAAGATTTTGCATTGTTCAGGTAGTGATAGAGTCTCAAATTTTTCCTTGCTGATTTCATTTCCAATATCTGCAAATCTTACTTTATATGTCGTTAGCATTTTTTCAATTAGTACGTTAAGCAGACGAATGTTAGAATCAGTTGATATGTTATCATCAAATTCGGCAGGTAAAATGTTTGACTGGGTTTTTGATATATAATTATTGTAATTAATAATTTTTTTTGCATATGCATAGCTATTGCTATCTAAAAAAAGTTGCATTGCGTTTTTCATTGAAATTCGACGGTCATCATCATTAGAACTTAAGTGCATATAAAAACCATCTACACAAAAAAGAGTATCGATTTTAATTTTGGGTATAAGAACGCGAGGATTGCAGAGTTTGCGATTTGTATATAAATATTCATCCAATGCGGATGGAACTTGCTTGATTTTTTCACTGAGATATAGTGGGATAGCTTCTATAGTTCGGTTGCGTTCATTTCCTTTTGTATGTTCAACAAGGCAGAAATAGGCAACTGAAATACCATCATATCCACCATATTGTTTAGTATTCGAAAGTCGCGAATCTTTTTTGAGTGGGAGATAATCGTCCTTTCCTTTTTTGGGATTAACTTCAAAGAGTTGACCTGTTTTTTCGTATGCATAACGCGTGAAGAGTATATTGTTCTTTTCGTACGTTTTCTTAACTTTTTCAATAGTTCCGTGAGGTCCGGCAATCCACGCAGTAACTCCGTTGCGGATAACATCGTGCTCAAAAATTCTATGCAAGCTATATGGTTCGCTGTTTTTGTTTTTGATATAGTTGATGGGGCTTTTGGTGAACTTAACATCAAAAACATTTCCTGCAACGATGTTTATATAAGCATCCTTTGCATGGTGCAAATCGTTTATCTCGCGGCATTTGAGGAGCTTATGCTCATCTGCATTCTTGAAGTCGGAAACAACACCTGCCTTGACATAAACAAGGTCTGAATTGGGATACAAACGACTGAGTGCGCCTGCAACTGCTTTTGTTGACTGTCTTGTTTCAACAAGCTGGCGTGCGATAAAACCGGCAAGCTCTTCATCACTGAACGGAGTAACACGGGTGAGACGATCGAACTTTTTCTTCGAGATGAAACCTTTTGCCAATAATTTACGCCAATCGTTGTGCATTTTCTCCCTATAAGATTGAGGAACCGGATAGTTGTTGCCTTTGTCTTTGTTTAATTGTCGTTCAACAAGAACGAGGTTATCAAGACTGTCGTCCTTTGTTCTTGAACGAGGAAAGATATGGTCAATGTCGTAAAGGTTTTTGTCCATAAGATTGGCAAGGGAAATTTCTCTGCCACTATACATGCACCGTCCGAGCTGGGTGTAGTAAAGATAAAGCTTTTTTGCGCGAAGCTTGGCATCGCTTTCTTCCGAAAGCTTTTTGCGAAGATTGGTTACATCTTTGAAGAAATCATCTGCCTCTTTTTCGCAATTCCGATAAAGTTCGTCGAGTTTGTCTTTTCTTTTTATTGAGCGCTCTTTTTCACCGTCCTCGCGAGCAACCTCAAGGAAGATTTTCTTCGGTGGATGTCCAGTAATTTTTTCAATTTCCTTGACGATAAGCAGTGCCTGCCATATTCCGCGCTTGACCTTTGGTGAGGCATATAAATCCTTAACGAGGCAGTCGTATGTAAAGACAGTTTCGCCATGGCTCTCGGCATCCCTTGCATCGACCGCCCTCTTGAAGTAATGTGAGGATGAGAGTAGTTGATTAAGGTTCTCTTGCGTGTTCCAGAGTGCATCCATTATGCTGAGATAGTTGCATTCTCCAGTGGTTGGGTTAACATCGGGGATTTCTTTTAAGAAGGCGCGAGAGAAACGTCCCCAACCTGAGAAATTCATACGCGTGATTTTGCGTATTTGTTCGTCAGTGAAATACCCTTTGCCGATTTGAGAAAGGCGTGATTTAAGTGCTTCCGGCTCATTGTGGAAGAGGACGACCTGTTTAATTGCATCTTCTGCAAAAGCAACATTGAAATCATCACCGAGAAGGTTTCGGAAATCAATATATGATGCCATGCTTGATTTGAAATCACCGTCAATGCCGATTATATTATCTGAATCTTTGTCAAACCCTGCATTGGTGATGAGAAAATGCATAAAGTTCTTCATTTTAACTCTTTTTTGAGTGAGGAAAAGTTCGTTGAAAACTTTTTGCTTGAGGTCAACGGAGAGCGCCTCGCCGTTTACGCGGATGTTGTTAAGGTCATTGAGAACCATATATTTGCTATATAATATGGATTGTTTTGGAATGACTTTTTCGGTGGTAAGGTAGGTGCAGTTGTTTGTTAAATTATCAATGAATGCTTCTTGGCATTTTTCGCGGTCAACGATTTCATCAAAATTCCATGGGGTTATTTTCTCTTTTGAAGCTTCATCGCGTTTGACAATCCAACAATTACCGCTTTCTTTGTGTGCATCGTTGAGAGGTCCGACATAATAGGGGATTCTGAAAGTAAGAAGCTTTATGATTTTTTCGGAAACCGTAAGACCGCTCTCATCCTTTTTGGAAAGGAATGCAAAGTTCTTTTCTGCATTCTTCAAAATTGTGCGAAGTTCAAGAAGATTGAGCTGATAGGGAACAACGCTGTTCTCACTTGTTCGTTGTTTCGGGAGAAGTGTTCGGTTTTTGGCTTTTTCAAGGATTGCGCAAAGTTCTTTATCTTTGGGATTAGTAAATGGTTTGAGTTCCTTTGCAATAAAATCACAGAATGTAGCTTGTGTACAGTTCTTTAAAGCGTGTGTCTTGCTGCCATAGATTGTGTTTTTTACATAGGCTGCATAGTTGCCTTCTATTTTGGAAGAACGGAAAATTCTATTGCGTAAGTTCGGGTTATCCTTGCCTGCCGGTTTTTTTGGATCGTACGGATTATATCGCTTTACTACAGATTTAAGAAGTTCTAAATCTTCCCGGTGTTTCTCATACAAACCTACTTTTGCTTTTGATATGTATAGATTTCCGTCTCTCATTTCATCGAGAAGAGCCCAATCATAAAGAGCCTTGGCACAGTCGATAACGACTATCTTATCTTGCAGAATGTTCGAAAGTTTGTCATAAGTTTCGTCATCGTAAGTTGATAGTGAAAGTTTATTTATGTCTGCTTCCTCGAGTTCATTCTTGAGAGATTCAAAAAGATTAGAAAGTGTTGCGTCCTTGCCGGAAAGCAATGCGACAATTTCATTTTTGGGAGTTGAGTCACCAATATTAATATGTTTTTTTAGTTCGGCGATTTTGGTTTTAGATGATACCTTTGCTTTAAGGTATTTTGAAACTTCATCCGCATCGACATCCGAAAAAGAAAACTCAAACTCATCTTCAAGTGCACTGTTGAATGCGGCGAAGGCAGTTTTGAAATCAGTTGCAGTATTCAAATCTTCCTCTGGGAAAAGGAAATGTCCGCGGTTCTTGATGATGTGAGAAACTGCGAGATAGAGAAGTCTGATATCATTTATATCATTACCATCGATAAATGCCTCTCGTAAATGGTAAATAGTCGCATAATCTTCGTGATATTTTTGATCATTATAGTCATCGTCATTAAAAAGTGTGTTAGATTGATGCTCGATTTTATCTGTGGAAACAAACTTGCTTTCTTTCAACCTAAGGAAGAATTCTGGATCTTTCTTTGCAACTTCCTCCGCAAAAAGCTCTTGCAGAAGCATAAGACGTTGGTGTGCTCTTGCTGTTCTGCGGCGAGCAGTGCGGAATGTCCTGCGCTTTTCGGCAGTTTCACCGGGATTAAAAAGACGAATGCCCCACATTGCCTTTCCGTTGAATTTAAGAATGTCGTATTCAGGGCTTGTGACAGCCCAACCGACAGAGTCTGTTCCGATGTCCAGACCTAAATAATAATCTCCGAATTTCTTTTTCATACTTGACAGCTCCCCTATGTTGTGATATTATATAAACAATCTCTGATTGCTATATGAGATTACACTACGAGTTCAAATAAAATTTTTTCAAACCGTCGTTTATCGACTTTCACTGTTGTGAAAACCAAAACCTGCTTTGGCAGGTTTTTTGTTTTATTATAAAGCTTTTGTTGATGAAAGTCAAATTTAAAAAGCGACATTACTGCCCGATAAAACGGACAGTAATGGCTAAATGTGACGAAAAACATAACATTTTTAAGATATAAGCGATTGAATTGAGGTGTTTTGTATGAAGGAATATTATGAAATAATCCGCGAGCTTCGTGAGGACAGGGATCTGTCTCAAAAGCAGATAGCGGAAGTTCTCGGAACGACACAGCAGGTATATTCGAGATATGAAAAAGGGATAAACGAAATCCCGGTGAGACATATCATAACGCTTTGCAAATTTTATAAAGTATCTGCCGATTATATTCTCGGTCTGTCAAAAAGATAAAAAGCAATCAAGATTTTTTTCTTGATTGCTTTTTCGTTATATATTCAATGATTTATCAAAAGGCTTCCCCTTGAGGGGAAGCTGGCGCGTGGAACGCGACTGATGAGGTGTAGGACACAATCGTGTCCGTTATGATGACAATCCCTTGCAGGTGAAAAGGCGACCACCTCATCCGCCTCCGCTATGCTACGGCACCTTCCCCTCAAGGGGAAGGCAAGAATTTCTTTTGCAAATTCTCTAAAACGCTTCTTTCAATATCGCCAATACATCGTCTGCGGATACTTGTTTGTAGCCGCCGCCGAGGACGGTGGAGTTTGCGATTTTCGGGAGCATTTCTTCCGTTGCGCCGAGCTCGCGGAGTGTCTGCGGAATGCCGAGCTCACGGATGAACGCGGAGAGCGCTTCAATGCCTGCGAGTGCGGCTTCGTCCTTCGTCATTTTTTCGGTATCAATATTCCAGACGTTCTTTGCAAAGCGGACGAATTTGTCAATCCCATATTTATATATGTGCTTATAATAGGGGATCGAAACGACCGCGAGACCGAGTCCGTACGGGCAATCGGTATATGCGCCGACCTGATGCTCAATCATATGCACTTCCCAGTCCTGAG
>JAZSHZ010000234.1:0-8729 GCA_045533555.1 Eubacteriales bacterium | reverse complement strand
CATTGTCTGTGGAGGACGAAGTATTGTCCTTATCACTCGGTGTTGCGGGGATTGTCGGTGTGCTTGTTCCCGGTGTGGACGGTGCGCCGGAGCTTCCGCCGCCACTGCCGCCGGTCGAACCGAAGACTTCAACCGTGAAGTGGAGGGTTGTCTCGAGTGTTCCGTCATTTGCCGTGATTGCAACGTGATTCTTACCTACCTGCGATGAATCAGGCTTCCAGACAAGAGCCGTGCCGTCCTCGCTGATTGTCATTCCGCGCGGGAAGTTTGTTCCGATGAGGTTTATATCCTTTCCGACCGGACTTTCAACGCTTATCGGGATTCTGATTGATCCGCCTGCCGTTGCAGTATAATCACTTATTGCACCAAAGACAGGTGAGCTGTCGCGAACTGCAGGAAGCGGAATACGTATGCTCTGATTTTCACTTACGTTATAGACATAACCGCGATCCATATCGCTTGCATCAATGAAGCTTCTGATGAGCGTCACATCTCCGATGTCGAGGATGATGTCATCTCCGCTCTTTTCTGCCTTGACGATTCCGTATGCAGCATTTTCAACCTTGTCGTTATCGACATAGACGAACTTGCCTGCAAGTGCATCAACATCAACCTCTTCACCTGCACTCGGTGTGTAGGTAATGGAGTTCTTTGAAGAGAATTCGCGGGTGAAGCTCTTGATCTTGCCTGTGTAGGCAGCGAGCTCTTCTCCCTCGGTCTCATCCTCAATGAGCTTCAACACTTCACCGTCGTTGAGATAGGTGTAAATAACCTTTTCTTCGCCGTCGACGGTTTCAAATGACATAACACCCGCAAAGCCGCGGAAGCTTATCTTGTCATCGACGACATAGTTTATTTCATTGTTTGTTGCATAGATGATGATATCGGTTCTGCCGTTTGCGAGAGTTACACGGAGCGCACCGTATGCATCATTGAGTCCCGGCTTTTCTCCCGCAACTCTTTCCATCGGAAGCTTTTCGATCTTCTCGATATATTTGTTTCCTGGCACATACGGTTCGAAGACCGTTGTGAAGACAGTGTCGATATCCTGACCCTTGTTTCTGACAAGGAGATATTCAAGATTACCGATTCCCTTGTTGCTTACCGTCTGCGGAGGTACTGCCGTTGCAAATGTTACCTCGCTGAGCGGCTCGTCATTGAGCATTGTGAGGCGGAGACGAACGTCACGGGTTTTCTCCATGACCTTTCTCCAGTCCTTGACATTGAATTCTACCGAGAAGTCCTTGTCTATTTCTTTATATGTTCTGATATTCTTGAGCCATGTGTAGCCTCGCGGATAAATTCCGGAATTTACACCGCCGGGATCAGCGCCGTATTTGACGTCTGCACCTGCGTATGTTCCATAGAGATTTCCTTCAGCATCCGTATACATCGGAGTAACTTCAACGCCGTCAAGTCCCGAAATTGCAGTAAGCTCATCGGATTGGCTATGGAAGCTGTAGAGGTGGTCATTTCCGCCCTTGATGTGGAAGAAGTCGACACCGTAGGAGATATCGTCAGTCGCTTCAATCATCATAACGGTTCTGCGATATTCATCCGTCTGCGCATAAACGTGTGAGCTTGCGACATCAAGGAGCTTGACTCTGCCGGAATCATCAAAGTGGTAAGGTGTTCCCGTCGTTGCAGAGGATTTCTGCTCTTTTTCATCAACCACAACCGTATTGTGAGAAATAGTTGTTCTGACCCATTCATAGCGGTTCGGCTGAGCACCCGTCTGCTCGGGGTATCCGAGGTCGGGAGCGACGTTGAGTCCAAATGCTGACATGAAGAGGTTAAGTGTATCTGCGTGGCCATGACCGTTGTTTGCTCCGAAGTAGACCGCAAAGTCACGGTTTGTGTCATCGCGCGTTATTGCGCTTGCAGAATCATAATATGCGCCTGCGCGGAGAGCCGCAAAGCCATAGCCTGCCATCATATCACTGCCGAGAGAGAATCTTCCGTCCTCTTCGACGATCTTCTCAATTTCCTTTTCGAGCTCCGGCTCGTCGTCATAGATTGTTCCGCGAAGTCCGAGGTTACCCTTATAATCCTTCGTCATGTAAATTGCACGTGCAAGCTCGCGGTCCTTCGTTATCTGATAGAGCGCAATGCTCGGCTGGAATCCGAATGAGATACCTGTACTTCCGACAGCGCCCGAGTCACCTGTCTGGGTTGCATAGTAGCCACCGAGGGTAAGCTTTGCCTGAGCAAGGAACATCTTAAGGAATTTCGGGTTCTTATAAAGGTCTGCCGACGGATAAAGCTCATAGCCTGCAGTGAGCTCTGCAACTGTGCTGAGGTTATTTATCCAGCCGTTGTTGTAGCCCGGAGCATTTTCTGTTCCGTGGCCGTCGCGGTCGACCTGATTTATGAGCTGAGTCATAACATAACCGCCCTTGATGGGTTCTGCTCTGGGAGGACCTGAGTTATAACCTGAGCCATCGCGCATTATCCAATCAAGCATCTCGCCCGTCTCAGGAAGTCTGTTGAGTGCAACAGCCGCGGCTGTGACAGCCTGCTGATGCATACCGAAGTTGCCCCAGATTTTTCCATAGAGCGTGTCTTCATAGATTCTGAGGAGAATATTGTCCTCAACGTTCTTACGAAGTGCGCCCGGGCTGTTCTTGAGGTTTACCGGGATAAGCTCGCCGTTTTCATCGCGCTTCCAGTCGCCGTTTTCGTCCGTTTCATATCTTGCGCCGTGTTCACTTAAGAATTTTGCAACAAACGGGTCATTGTATATTGGCAGGAATGCATCATATGCATTTGCATATCCCGATGCAAGTCCGCAAGACCATACTGCGTCTGCAATGTTTCCGCGGTATGAGTCGCCGCGCCAGCTTCCCCACTGATACCAGTCGAAGTCCGGATAGAGGTCTGCAACCTTATCGAGAAGAATTGCACCCGCGCGTCCGTATTTCGCTTCACCTGTATAAAGGAATGCCTGCTTGAACGCATTTATAGCTCTTGTGAGAACAGCCGTATTGCTGCCGCCTCTGTCTCCACCCGCGCCGTACCAGATAGCTTCGTGGATATAGTAGGCAACATATGTGTGCTGAACAGGGCCTGAGGTTGCACCGTCGCGGTACCATGCATAGCCGTCGCCCTTGTCGTAGTAGCGTGAATCATATCCCGGAACCTTGTTGATATCGCCATCCGGACCTGCGATTTCCGCAGCTCTCTCCGGAGAGATATAGGGCTGCATATATCCGAGAGAGTCATCAACACCCCAGCCGACTATACCGAGCTTCTTATCCATTTCGGGATAGAGTGTATTTACAAGATATCCTTTTCCGAAGCCGTAGTATTCCTTCCATGCATCGCTCATACGGTCATTCTTCGGATGCGGCGCATTTTCGCACGCACACTCCGCACCGTTTTCACAGACAAACATTTCGTGGTGGCGGCGAAGAGCCTTCTCGTAGCTCCAAGTTCCGCTTTCTGAGAGACCGAGCTTGAAGAAGCCTTCAAAATCGTTTGACGGGAACTTTCTTCCGCAATCCGGGCAGAGAATCTTCCACGGATCTCTTGTCGCATTCATTGCCCAACCATAGGAACCGTATTCAAGACCGATGTTGCAATCGCAATAGCGGCAATAGAATTTCTTCGGGTCATATGTATGGCCGACGTGATACCATCTCGGGAGTCCTTCCGGAACTGCGAGATTATAGATCATCTCATACTTATCGAGATATTTGTCTGCAGCTACAATCGCGCTTTCAACCTCAGCCTTTGCCCATGCATATCGAGCTGCGTTCTTCTTGACGTTTTCGCGCTCACGGAGCGTGAATATTGCAGGGTTGACCGTTGCATCCCACTGAACTTCAATTTCTGCAGGAGCGATTGCGAGCTCGCCGATGCCATCCTTCCATGAGGGATCTACGCTTGGCTGAACAACGATTGTTCCGACCTCGCGACCTGTTACTGTTCCGTCTTCGGAAACATCTGCATACTCTGCACCGGAAAGAACCTCATAGGTGATGAATTCAGAGGGGATTTCAACCCATCTTCCGCTATTCATCGCAACCTTGAGCTTAATATTCGTTGTTGCATAAGCATAAATCGGACCGTCTGCAATCGTCTCAATTCCGAGATTTGCATCGATACCCGAAGTATCCTTAACGGAGACCTCATATTCTGCCTTCATTGACGTTCCGTCATATAGGATATCCGCACTGATCTTTGCAGTTCCTTCGTTGATACCCGTAACAACGCCGTTTTCATCAACCTTTGCAATGGATTCGTTGCTTGATTTATAGATGAGCTTACCGAGAAGCGCTTCATCAAATTCTGCCTGAACGCCTGCGCCATTGAAGAATTCGGGATGGAGCGAGAGCGTCTCATTGACTTCAATCTCGTTCTTTCCTTCAGCTTCAACGAGCTTTGCATTGTTGACGGATGTCGAATCCGTAAATGTCGTATAGAGCGGATACCAGCAATCGCCGCCCCAACCTGTGCGTGTCAATGTTCTGAATACAATAAAGTATTCACCCGGCTCCTTGATTTCATTTGTTCCGAAGCTTCTGACCTTACCAATTTCCTCGGTAACGTTCGTGAAGTCTCCCGTTCCGAAATGATATTCGTTGTTTGAAACGAGAAGCTTTGAAAGGTTCGCTTCATTTTCGCTTGTTGCGGGGATGACAAACATTTCAAGCTGCGGTGCGCGATCACGGACGAGACCGAACGTTTCGACCGTGTAGATGCCCGCCTTCGGGAACATAACCTTGAGCGAGAGATAGTTCGTGAGCTTTGCGCCGTTGAACAGAACAACGCAGTAGTTTGCAGTCTTCTCCGCAAGCACAACATCCTGACCCTTGCCTTCCATCTTATGGAATACCCAGTTGCGGTAGGATGAATATGTCTTTATATCCTCAAGATTTGCGTAGTTATCGCCGGAATAGACACCTTTTCTGAAGTCTATTGTAAAGTTGGACGGATAGTTCATATCTATTCCGAGAACAGTTACCTTGACGGTATCTGTCGTAAATGTCTTGCCGCGGGCCGAAAGATTTGCACGGACAATCGCCGTTCCTGCCTTCTCAGCCTTGACGGTGATCCCGTCATTCGAAATTGAAAGAACACCGTCTTCCGATTCCTCGACGATTTCATAGCCTGTTATCTCGCCGATATTTGCAAGCTTCTTGTTATTAAGCTCAACTCTCGTGAAGAAATCAACATCATCGCCTTCGGTTACGACGGATGTCGAATAAAGGAAAGCATTTGCAATGCCGAGCTTGTTGTCAACCGTGATTTCCGTCTCGACTTCCTTGACGCTTCCTTCAACCATAACGAGAGTCCTGATTTTGCCCTTGCCTTCGGAAAGAGCCTTGACGGTTACGCCGTCATCCGCAAGCTCAATGATGTCCTTGCTGTCTTCCGCGACCTCATGGCTTACATATGCATTGGTGAGATCGAGCGCACCGCCCGTGAGATTCTTTGCGACGATTTTTTCAATCTTCGTGCTTTCGCCGACGCCGATCGTGGCATCCGCAAACTTGACATCAACGCTCTCAATGCCCGAGTTTCCTACAAGATATATGGAATGGATAAGAATTGCAAAGCCTGACGGATTGAGTCTGCTGTTGCAGGTCTTGATTATCATGAGATATTCGCCATATCCCTTGGAATAATCCACCTCATCGGACGCAACAAACGTTCCGACGCCGGAGAATCTAACGGACGCTTCCGCACTTCCGTTGAAATCGGGAGCCGCGACGAGATTTTCCTTGGACATATAAGTTTTGATATTTGCGGTGATATCGGCAAATGTCATTGTCTCCTTATAGGGAGTCATATAAATTTCACCGACGCCTGCGCTCTTATAGGAATATGCCATAGCATCAATGACATATTTTCCTGCCTTCGGAACCTTGACCTTGAATGCAACCCATTCGCCGACCTTGCCCGAAGTATCCATATATGCCGCAGCCTGCGGGAAATATGTCTTTGCGCCGTTGGGACGTGTCGCATTCGATGCGATGAGACCCCAGGGGCGATCCGTTCCGTAATCCTGAGCCTGGCAGTTTGCCGTGAACGTCTGCTCATTGACACCCTCGGGAGATACGAAGCCCGTAACACCCGCATCCTGATATGCATTAGCATAGAAGAGATAGGATGCATCAACGCCCGCATAGGAATTATCCTCCTCGACGGTGACCGTCACCTCGCAGGATTTCTCGATTTCCTTATAAACGCCCGTGACCTTGAACTTTATCTCGCCCGTCTTTGAGACAAAGAGATTTCCCTCTTCATCCTCAATGACGATGCCGTCCTCATCTTCGATAAGCTCAAAGGAAACATCCCCGTTTGCACCGAGGATTTCTTCCTCATCGGTAAACCACTTTACCTTGGGAGTGAGCTTGCTTCCGATATAGACATTGTTGTTATCACCGAAGGTTGCTTCGATATGATCAAGCACTATCGGGTCTGCCTTATATGCAAATGTAAGTGTTGTTATGGACGGGACACCTGATGTCTCTGCCGAGCGGAAAATGAGGAGATATTCATTCTTCGCCTTGAGAGAGAGCTCCTTCGTGTCGGAAAGCTCGATAGGATCATCGAAGTTGTCGCCTTCCTTGAGAAGGTTTGTCGAACCGATGAGATAATCCTCACTGATGCCGAGTTCCGGGAATGTGGCATGGCCTGTTCTCCAATAGTAGCCTGTTCCCTTTGCATCGGAGGTAGTTCCGTAGATAGAGCTTCCCTCACTGAACTTTTCCTTCAGAGCGGCATCCATCGGGACGAGATACATCTTGAGGTTGCTTGCTGAGTTCTTATATTTATATGCAGTTCCCGAATCAAGGAGATATGTTCCGCTTGCGGGAACCTTGATTCTGAATGCAGTCCATTCTTCCGCATAATATCTGTTGATGGAAATATATCTTGCGAGCCAGCCGAACATTGTTGTCGCTGCGGCATAGGTCGCACCCGTTCCCGCATATGCCCACATATGGCCCGGATCTGTCGGATTTTCGGGGTATTCCGCAAGACCTGCATTCCATTTGCCGTTCGGATCCTCAAGCATCGTTCCGTGTGTGGAGATGTCGGGACGGCCCGTCTGCGAGAAGTTATATGTTACATATTCTGCAGCACCGAATTCCTTATGTGCCTTAAGCTCGATGCTATGGACGCAGGAATAATATCTTGTTCCGTCATTTGTCGGATAATCTGACTTATCGACGGTTATAAAGACATAATACTCGCCTTCGTCAAGCTTGACATCCTTTACCGTATAAGCAGTGTCGCTTCCTGCTTGAGCATTGGAATCGAGGCCCGAGACGAACTTCACGGTCTTTGCATCGGAAAGAATCGGCTTGATATCCGTAAGTGCCGTCATTGTCCATTTTGAATCCGCATATGTTGCGGGGACGAAATAGACGCCGATTTTGCCCGAATATTTATATCTCTGATAGTTGATTATCGCATCATACGTTCCCGTTCCTTCAACCGTTGCCTTGAGAACGAGAGCTGCATTGCCGAAGCGCTCCTCGACGTTGTTCCACGGTGCAATCTCGGTTGCACTTGACATCATATCGTTAAGACCGATTGCGCTGACAAACTCATAATATCCCGTCGACTTCGTTCTGTCGAGCGGATATGTTCCCTTGCTGATAGTGTAGTATCTGTCGGGGCAGTTGTATGCATCCTTCGTGAAGAGATAGACGAGATCCTTCGCGGGATGGCCTGCAGGCGGCTCTTCCGTCTCTTCCTGCTGTGTTAGAGAAATGCTTCTTACGCAAGCATAATATCTCGTTCCGTCATTCGTCGGATATGCCGACTTATCGATTGTCATGAGGACGTAGTAGTCACCCGCTTCGAGGTCAAAGTCTTCTGCGGTATAGACCGTGTCGCTTCCTGCCTGAAGATTGGAATCAAGATCCTTGACGATGGCTATCGTCTTCTCGTCGGAGATAATCGGCTTGATATCCGTGAGCGCCGTCATCGTCCATTTCGTGTCCGCATATGCTGCGGGGACGAAATAGATGCCGATTTTGCCCGAATATTTATATCTTTCATAGACCACTTCCGCAGCATAAGTTGCCGTTTCTTCAACCGTTGCCTTGAGAACGAGAGCTGCATTGCCGAAGCGCTCCTCGACGTTGTTCCACGGCATGATTGAAGTCGAGCTTGCCATCATATCGTTAAGACCGACGGCGCTGACAAACTCATAATATCCCGTCGACTTCGTTCTGTCGAGCGGATATGTTCCCGTGCTGATATTGTAGTATCTGTCGGGGCAGTTATATGCACCCGTCGTGAAGAGATAGATGGGATTCTTGACGGCTTCCGCCTCTTTCTGCTGTGTGAGAGCGATGCTCTTGATACAGGAATAATATCTCGTTCCGTCGTTCGTCGGATAAGCAGACTTGTCGACGGTGATGAGGACATAGTAATCACCTGCCTCAATTTCAAATCCCTCTGCAGTATAAATCGTGTCGCTTCCTGCCTGAAGGTTGGAATCAAGATCCTTGACGAGAGCAATCGTCTTCTCGTCGGAGAGAATCGGCTTGATGTCCGTGAGCGCCGTCATCGTCCATTTCGTGTCCGCATATGCTGCGGGGACGAAATAGATGCCGATTTTGCACGAATATTTATATCTTTCATAGACCACTTCCGCAGCATAAGTTGCCGTTTCTTCAACCGTTGCCTCGAGAACGAGAGCTGCATTGCCGAAGCGCTCCTCGACGTTGTTCCACGGCATGATTGAAGTCGAGCTTGCCATCATATCG
>JAZSHZ010000016.1:0-3585 GCA_045533555.1 Eubacteriales bacterium | reverse complement strand
CCCTGCGACAGGTCGTAACGGCTGTTGGCGACGGCGCGGTCGCGGTTCATTTTGCTGAGGAATATCTTCGCGTATTTGAAAATCGCGTTATAATCTGATATAATATTAATACTAACTCGATCTGAAGTCTTTTGGTTTGGTAAATGTGACCAAAAGACTTCTTTGAATATGTGCAAATCGCCGAAAATGTCTGATTGAGCCCAAATACGCGTTACTTTTTGGCATAAAATGCATTATGATATATGAAAGGACGTTACGAAGGAGGTTCCTATGGACGACAGAAGGATAATAGAACTTTTTTTCGCTCGTGACGAACGTGCAATTTCGGAGACCGAAAAGAAATACGGCGCCCTGTGCCGTTACATAGCCGGGAACGTTCTCGCTTCGCGCGAGGACGTTGAGGAATGCGTCAGCGACGTTATGCTTGCTCTTTGGAACGCGATCCCTCCCAAGGATCCGGAGGATTTTTGCGCCTACCTCAGTAAGACGGTTCGTAACCGTGCGTATGAGATCTCACGCAGCGCGAATGCGTGGAAGCGTGGGGGCAATGTAACAGTTGTGGGTGAAGAATTTATGTCAACCCTTGACGACGGCACCGATCTTGCATCCGATTTTGAAGCGAAACGGATGGGTAAGGTCATAAGCGATCTTCTCCGACGCGTCGGAGAAGCGAATAAAGACATTTTCGTTATGCGCTATTGGCTTGGAATGAGTCACGCGCAGATCGTGCAGCAAACGGGTTACAGCGAGGGCAAGATCAAGATGTCACTCAAGCGTACCCGTGAAAAGCTCGCCGAGGCACTCAGAAAGGAGGGATTCACAAAATGGAGCTCGAAAACAAACTGAGGAAAAGAAGAATGCTCGAAGCGCTCGACTATATCGATGACGATATTATCTCCAGTACAGTGAAGAAGATAAAACCCGAAGATTGTTGCGCCGACGATCCGGTGATTACGTGGAGGACGCCCCTAAAGCATTGGAAACGCTATCTTGCTTTGATGGCGAGTCTGCTCTTGCTTTCCATAGCTTCCCCGCTGTTCAATTACGTTGCGGTGGTTATCGGTAACCTCAACGCCGGCGCGGGATTGTTCGACTCCGAATTTGACAAAGCTGTTGAAGCTTTTGCTGACATGTCTGCGGATGAGATATACGCGGAGGTGATCAAAGGCGGTTGGTGCGTGCAAAATACGGGCGGATGCCTTGAATACGGAACCGACTTGTGGTTTGACTTTTTAAGTTCGGTTGAAAAAGGAGAATGTGCAAAAGTTTGGTTTGCTGATTACAATGATGATGCATATAATCCCGATAAGCACGGAGAATTAACTAATGATTTGCCAAAAGATATTATTCCCGGTATTTATTTGACTGAAATTACCTTTGACGGTGTAAAGTTCATAAAAGAAACCGTATCGTGCTACCCTCATGCGCCCGATTATAGCACAAGGATATCTGAATCTGTAGTGAAGGAGCATCTATTTTTGTATGCTAGTGAGGATTATAGCAACCCAACGGAAAATGTTCGGTTTATTTTGTCAAATGACGAATCGGTAACCGATGAAATGATTTCAAAATGTTTGTTGGGAATTGATACACATTTGTATATTGATTTGGTTGCTGATTCTTCAAGTGGACCTACAGTATCAAAAACCGATTATAATAATTATTTAAACTGGAAGGATTAAAATTAATCAAACAAAAGGAGTTTGCTATGAAAAAATTCATTTTAATATTTATTACGATGATTATTATTGTTTTCACTACGACATCAGCTTCGGCATTTGAGCACAATAACAATATTATTGCTGATAATTACGATAGTATTAGTAATATTAATTCTTATTTATATGCTTATTCCGGATATATACCACATAGCTCCAATTTTATGCAAAATTCAACTTATTCCATATCAAGCGATAGTACAACACTTTATACTACAGATGGTTCGCCTGTGCTTGCATTAGATTATAGTTGGCGTGAGGTAGATGAGGATAGAGCAGATGCCGAGGTGGAAGGTTACGCCGATTGGATTATTGAAACAGTTGATGAAACGTATACATATGATTATAATTGTCACTACTATGCTTGGTGTGCAGATTGGTGTCAGGAATTTTATTGGATCCCAAGTGCAAAGTCTTTTGTAGACGACGTTCATACGTACACACTTGATGAAAACGAAGACCCACAAATAGGTGACATTGTAACTTATTGGGTGGACGGAGATACAGAACATTCTGCTATTGTATATGATATTGAAGACGAGGAAATCATATGTATATCAAAATGGGGTGCATTAGGAATTTATATTCATAAGTTGGATGATGTGCCGAGTTCTTATAAAGCGAATGGGGTAGCAGACGTAAAATATCACAGATATGCGCATGGAGAACATGATCTTTCTATCGAAGAAAATAATGGAGATAATGGGCATATATTTAAGTGCAGTGCTGAAAAAACTGTAAACGGTATGAATATAAAATGTTCATATACTACCGAATGTGACGGCGAAGTCACTGTCACCTATGTAAATAGTTCTTGTCACTACATTTATTGCTCCGATTGTTCTTATTCTGCGATAAAGTCTCATCAACCTTATACGTTTATAGTCAACGGTCCAAACGGTACGATTATCAGATGTTACGACTGTACGTACTCTCTTACTTGCCCTCACGAAGCACTCTTTGTGTCGAATTCATCATCGGGTCATCAAGTGGGGTGCCCGTCGGGCTGCTTCCTGATTTTTGAAGAACACAGCTTTATTTATTATCAAGATTCTCCTGCCGATTTATATTGTCATGTTGCAGAGTGCGAGGATTGCGGAGCAGAGTACTCTTTGTCTCACAATTGGGAATCGGTTCTCGGAGGATATGAATGTACTGATTGCGGTCAGGAGGAGACAGCTATTCCGGGTATTATGAGTCTTTCCGACGATGAGCTTGAGCGTTATCTTTCGTCTTTAAACGATGATGAGCTTGAAAGCTTTATAGCGTTGTTGCCAGAAGATACTCTTGCACGAGTAATGGCACTGTTGCCTTCCGAAGATGATTCATTAACCGAATAACACATTTACTTCCTTCACCCCGGGGTTGCGATATACCCCGGGGGCTGTTTTTGATTGCGGCACAAAGTTTTAGAAATTAATCGGGAATGTGATCAAATCACAGAAACTCGGGAAAATTTATGGTATAATATAGTCACAACAAAACAAAACACCTATTTGGAGGATTTAATAATGAAGAACAACGTTAAATTTTATGTATGTGAGCACTGCGGAAACGTAGTTGAAAAAGTAGAGGATCACGGTGTACCCCTAATGTGCTGCGGTAAGAAGATGACCGAGCTCGTCCCCGGAACGGTCGAGGCAAGCCACGAAAAGCACATCCCCGTCGCAAAGGTCGAGGGCAACCTTGTCAAGGTAGCGGTCGGATCGGTCGAGCACCCCATGGCAGAGGAGCACAGCATCCTTTGGGTAGCACTCGAGACCGAGCGTGGACTCTACCGCAAGCATCTTGAGGTAGGCGCAGCACCCGAGGCAGTTTTCGCACTCGCTGACGAAAAGCCCGTCGCAGTTTACGCTTACTGCAACCT
>JAZSHZ010000263.1:0-4493 GCA_045533555.1 Eubacteriales bacterium | reverse complement strand
ACCCGCGGACTAAAAAGCGTGCCACCGGCACCCTTTTTGCGCTCTGCGGAGCGCCGTCCTTTTCGATTCCTCACCATCTCGCGTTGCACCAAAAAAACAGACATACCAACCTTCGGATGGTATGTCTGTTTTTTGGTGGAGATGGTGGGGATCGAACCCATGACCTCTTGAATGCCATTCAAGCGCTCTCCCAACTGAGCTACACCCCCATGACGACTTTATTAGTATACCACTTTTTCCTTTAACTGTCAACATAAAAGATTTAACACTTGCAAGCGTGTTTTGTTTGTGGTATTATATTTATATCTGAAAAAAATTTTGAGGTGAGATAAATGAAAACTGTAAAACAGCAGACAATCGATACGATGCGCGTTCTCGCAGCTGAAGCTATCGATAAGGCAAAATCAGGACATCCGGGCATTGCTCTCGGTGCTATGCCGATGGCATACACTCTCTGGGCAGAAAAGATGAAGCATAGCCCGAAGAACATCAAGTGGCAGAATCGCGACCGTTTCGTTCTTTCTTCCGGTCATGGCTCCGCTATGCTTTATGCTCTTCTTCATATGTTTGACTACGGTCTCACACTTGATGACCTCAAAAACTTCCGTCAGGAAGGCAGCAAGACTCCGGGACATCCCGAGTATCGCGAGGTTGCAGGTGTTGAAATAACAACAGGCCCGCTCGGTCAGGGTATCGCAAACGGTGTCGGCTTTGCTATGGCAGAGCGCCATCTCGCATCGCAGTTCAACCGCGACGGTATGGACATCGTTGACCATTATACATATGTTCTCTGCGGCGACGGTTGCCTTATGGAAGGTATCGCTTCCGAAGCTGCTTCCCTTGCAGGAACACTCGGTCTCGGCAAACTCATCGTTCTTTATGACTCCAACTCCATAACGATCGAAGGCAGCACAGATATCGCATTTACAGAAGACGTCTGCGCTCGCTTTGAAGCATACGGCTGGCAGACTCTTTCCGTTGCAGACGGCAACGACACAGACATCATTGCAGCTGCAATCGATGAAGCAAAGGCTGAAAAGAACAAGCCGACGCTCATCAAGATTACAACAGAAATCGGCTACGGCGCTCCGAACGCGGGAACAAGCCAGGTTCACGGCGAAGCTCTCGGCGCAGAGAAGCTTGCAAAGCTCAAGGAAAACCTTGAGATGCCGACAGATGAGTTCTATGTTGCAGATGAAGTTTATGCACATATGAACGAGGTTGTTGCTGACCTTAACAAGAACGAAGATGAGTGGAATGCACTCTTCGCAAAATATGCTGCAAAGTATCCTGAGCTCGCAAAGGAATGGGAAGCTCTCATGTCCGGCAAGCTTGACATGGCAATGCTTGATTCCGATGAGTTCTGGGGATTCGAGAACAAAGCAGATGCAACACGCAACACATCGGGCACGATGATCAACCGCCTCGCAAAGATCATGCCGAACCTCTTCGGCGGTTCTGCTGACCTTGCTCCGTCCAACAAGACAAACATCAAGGAAGGCGGCGACTTCTCCAAGGACAACTATGCAGGAAGAAACATCCACTTTGGTGTCCGCGAGCATGCAATGGGTGCTATTGCAAACTCGATGGCAGCTTACGGCGGCATTCATCCGTTTGTTGCGACATTCTTCGTATTTTCCGACTATGTAAAGCCGGCAATGCGTCTTTCCGCTCTTATGGAGCTTCCGGTAACATACGTCTTCTCCCACGACTCCATCGGTGTCGGCGAAGACGGCCCGACACATCAGCCGATCGAACAGCTCGCAGCAATGCGCTCCATCCCCGGCTTCGTTGATTTCCGTCCGGCAGACGGTCACGAGACAGCAGCTGCCTGGTACTACTCCGTAACAAACGGCAAGCATCCGGTTGGTATTGCTCTCACACGTCAGAACCTCCCCTACTACGAAGAGACCGGCAAGGGAGCACTCAAGGGTGCATACATTGTTCGTGACAGCGCTGATGCAAAGGTTATCCTTATTGCATCCGGTTCCGAGCTTGAGCTTGCATACAAGGCATATGATGAACTCGCAGCAGAAGGAATCGCAGCTCGCGTCGTTTCCATGCCCTCCGTTGCACTCTTTGAGATGCAGGATGAAGCATACCGTGAGAGCGTTCTCCCGAAGAGCATCCGCGCAAGAGTCTTCGTTGAAGCAGGTTGTGGATTCGGTCTTGACCGCTACGTTGGTCTCGACGGTGCAAAGATTTGCATGGATGGCTTCGGTGCTTCCGCTCCGTACTCCAAGCTCTTCCCGAAATTCGGTTTCACTGTTGAAAACGTCGTTGCTACAGCAAAGAAGCTTGTTAAGTAATTAAAGCTTAAATGTAATACCCGATGCGAAAATATCGCATCGGGTTTTTTTCGGTTGACTTTGGCAGATAATTATATTATAATATGTTAGTCGCAAAGTTAATATCGGGGTGTGGCGCAGCTGGGGACGTTTCCGAGCGCTGCCGGTGGCAGATAAAGCGAGGAACAAGGAGTGGCAGCAACAAACCGATTGGCAAGCGATCAGCGCAGACAGAGGTGCTGTTGCAACAGGAAGCGCAGCGGATGGTCTGCAGCAAAATTATAAGCAGGCGACTAAATAAAGACAACTCAACATCGGGGTGTGGCGCAGCTGGTAGCGCGGGTGGTTTGGGACCATCAGGCCGCAGGTTCGAGCCCTGTCACTCCGACCAAAAACCTCTGGGATTGCTTGATTCCAGAGGTTTTTTCTTTGTTTACTGCAGGTCAATTGTTGATAATTAGCAATGACACTGGGGACATCTTGGGATACATCCCAACACCAAACCTCCATTGCCATATTGACGCCATTTGTGTCCACAATATTCGCAAGTATAGTCAGCGTAATCATTCGGATCACAGCCTGCATCACCACACAACGGACAAGGTGGAACGCCGTATCCATCAAACAACCCGTCTTCGTCTTCTGTCATTGACCAGGTGTGTCCGCATCCTCTGCAAACAAAATCTTTTTTCATAAATTGTCCTCCTTCATCATCCCCATCAGGAAGAGATGTGTAATCTGTTGTATCATCATCTCCGGCGGCACTTGCTGCCAAAGCCACCGCACCAACAACTGCTGCAACAACACCGACTACTTTTCCGGCTTTAACCAGCCATTCTTTAGCTTTTTGTCGCCGTGCTTCACGGCAATCTGCACACAACGTGGCATCCGGGTCGGGGAGATTTTTACCGCAATCCGAACACGTGCCTTTTATGTTTTCAAAGGTTGTGTCATTTTCATAACCACAGTTCCGGCAGATATGCCTATTTTCGTGAGAATCAAAGCCTTCCTGGTTATTAAGGTAGGTTTCACACTCATCGCAGAACCAGAAAACGCAATCATCCAAGAAATACTCTTCAGAAAAATGATATCCGCATTCTTCACACGTCCATTGCAATTTCTTCTTATTGAAAGTCATTCTCCCGTTTTTACAAGCGGGACAGAACATCCACTTTTTGATGTTCTTAATATAGAAATATGATATTCGATCACCCAGGCTGGTTTTCTTCTTTTCTGTTCCCATCGAACTTTCCTCCTTTTTAAACATCTAGATTATATCCGCCAAATGTCGCTATGGCTTGAGCAATAAATAAACATCCGTCTTTGCCGTAATTCCGCTCATTCATAGCGGCAAAACCGCTATCGATAAAAGATGAAACTTGTCGGTCGGCAAAGTATAGCGGTGTGAATATTTCTTTGAATTCTGGTTCTATACTAGTGAGCATATACTCATAGAGGCATTTTACCACCGTTTGAACAGTATCGCTCGAATACTCCAAAAGCTTCATATCTGCGATAACCCGATAGTAGCCACTTATAGTCTGTATATACACCATCTCCTCCGGGTCAATATCACCGTAAATCTCCATAATGCGTTTTACATCGGATGTATCCCATTCCTCGGAGGGTTTGTCAAGGATAGTGTCTACCGCCTCCATAAATCGTCTACCTTGAGGATCACTAAAGGCATTCCAATTTTGACGTGAATGCTCAATGAAATCATCAAACTTCATCGCCCCAACTCTCGTGATGTTCGGAACGCGCCCGGTCATCTGTATTGTCTTGGCAAAACCGAGGTAAGTAAGGATTTCGTCGCGTCGTTTTTCAAGTTGCTCAACTTTATCGGTCATTACCTCGTAGAAGCTAAAATCTGGGTTGCTGCCGAATTCACGGATTTCTTTTGCAGAGAACCCTATACCAATTAGTAGCTTGATACCCCATATCCTCTCAATGTCTTCTTCGCTGTAATCACGATATTTGTTTGATGGGTTTCTGGTTTCAGCCACAGGGAGGAGCTTTTCTTTTTCGTAGTAACGTAGCATATCACGAGTTACGCCGAGGTTTTCGACAACCCATTTTACCGAATATCCCACACGATCACCGCCTTTCTCCCATATTATACACCTTGGTGTCACACCCAGGTCAATAGTTTTTTGAAACTTTTTTATTCTTTTTTAAAACTTTTCTTTGTTTACTGCAAACCAA
>JAZSHZ010000143.1:0-7047 GCA_045533555.1 Eubacteriales bacterium | reverse complement strand
GCGCCTTGCTCGAAATGACACTGGCTCCGCACAAACTAACGTAGGGGCGGGCGTCCTCGACCGCCCGCATTTCCACACCGATTCGATGGAATCGTACAAACCTCGTAGGGGAGGGGTTCCATCCCCTCCCGCGTTGTTTCCGTATGATTACGGGAGGGCACAGAGACCCTCCCCTACAAACTCAAATGACGGAAATCACATTGCTATCACCAACGAAACCTACTCCTCAAACCCATACGGCTCACCGGTAAAAATCGTCGGTGACAATGTCACGGAAAAGGACTATGAAGATTTCTGGGAAGCTTTCCGAAAGGAAAGCACCGCCGATAAGCTCAATTGGGTGACGAATACCGCAAATCCCCAGAATACCAAAGGACGACAATATACTACCTATGGCAATGCAAAAACAACCGACTCAGGAATAAACGCCGACAAGATTTACGAGGACGATTTTTGGGGACAAGTTGCTGCAAATTATCAAGAAGGAAATTTAGAGTTAGAAGAACAACAAGCGAAGGATGAATATAACAGAAATCCAACGGCAGAAAACAAAAAGATTGCAGAGGATATAAGTGCAGCTCTTAAGAACTTCAGACAAAGAAATTCCGAGGTGCTTGAGAATGATGTAACTCCGGCTTGGATAGTCAGAGAATTTGCAGGTGAGCTGCCCGAAATTATTGACGGAGTGGAAGACGGCATAAGGCGAAAAGATTTAGGTCTGATTCAAGATGCTTTTTCTGACAATATGGACGAAATTATAGACAAGGCAAAGGATATCCACTATTCCAGAAATCAGTATAATGTAAATTTACCTGAAACCAAAAATGCTGCATTAAGCAATGATTGGAGAATAGAGCGGAAAGACTATTGCCATAATTTTACTGTTCCTAAAAGAGACAATATAAAACTCGTGCATCCGGACGGAAGAGAAGCTATATTTGATGCAAGTGGGATGCACTCGGTTACATCGGATGAAGATATGCCAACGTTTAATTTCCATGATCCCAAAGATGAACCGACAAGGCATGGAGTTACGGATGTGTTTCCTTGGTTTTTATGGGGGAACACTCCAAATGATACCACTAATCATTTTGAAAGGGCGCTTACCGCAATACCGATTTATTATAAAGTCCATTAAAACGATTGGAGGAGACGAAGATGAGAAAATTCACCAAAATCCATAAATGGTATTGTATTGCGACATGGTCGTTGTGGATTGTTTCGCTTTGCATTTCATCAATTTATACAAATTTTGTTGAAGATAATCAAACGATTTCTTATTTTGCCAGCAGATTGAATGCGATATCTTTGATTATATCACTTGTGCCGGTGCATCCGATTTTATCTGTCTTGTCAATTATTGCATCGGTGCAAGAAAAAATGATAAAATATTTAATATTCGGCATTGCAAGCATAGTGATTACGGCTTACTTATCATATCGTCTCCTTGTAAATATGATATGGTTTATGGGGGTATAATGAATCATATTGCATAGGGATCGGCGCTTGCAAAAGAATACGGATTTGAAGAATAGTCGATAACCAACGCAGAAGACGGGCGAAACTTCGCCCGTCTTTTTGCGTGCTTGAAAATGTGAAATGATGATAGTATAATAAAAACAGATGATAGAATTTCAGATGTGATGCGGAACGACACGCAGGTCGTTCCCTGCGGCCGATGATAAGGCTGGCAGAAACCAATGTAGGGGTCGGCGTCCCCGACGTCCCGCGTTCAACCACCGATTTGCGGGTAAGGCAGAAACTATCGTAGGGCGCGGCGATTTTCGATGCGCCGCATTGACTTCTGGAACGCCTTCCACGAGGAAAGCACGGGCGAAAAGCTCAATTGGGTGACAAATATCGCAAAGCCTCAAAACACCGCAAGACGGCAATATGTGACCGATAAAGATGTAAAAACGATAAACACCGAAATGGATGCCGACAAGGTATATGAAGATGATTTTTGGGGACAGGTTGGCGCGAATTATTATGAAGGAAGCTTTGAACTGGAAGAAAAACAGGCGTGGGATAAATATAACCAAAATCCGACTTTGGAAAATAAAAAAGTTGCGGAAGATATAAGTGCAGCGCTGAAAAATTTCAGGCAAAGAAATTCCGAAGTGCTTGAGAATGATATTACACCGGCATGGATAGTCAGAGAATTTGCAGGTGAATTGCCTGAGATTCTTGACGGAATGGAAGACGGCATAAAGCAGAAAGACTTAGGGATGATTCAGGATGCTTTCTCTGACAATATGGACGAAATTATAGACAAGGCAAAGGATATCCACTATTCCAGAAATCAGTATAATGTTGATTTGCCGCAAAATAGCATTGAAGCGGAGAAGTTGGGTTGGAGAGATGGTGTTGCTGCCAATTGTCATCAATTCACGGCTGAAGATGGGAAACCGCATATCAAATATGTTTCTCCGGACGGAAGGCGCGAGGTAATATTTGATTCGGAAGGGAATTATGTCATTACTGCAGATGAAGATATGGGTACATATAACTATGCAGACCCGGATTTATGGATGGAACACTTCGTTGTTGATATTCTACCGTGGATAATATACGGGAATACGCCGAAGGATTCAACCGAACCATACGAAAGGATAGGTGCATCGATTAGTGGGAAGAGGTAAAAAAATATTCTTGATTGCAACTGTTTTAATTATTGTTCTTTTAATCATGAATCTTTTTTATTTAAAATATAAAAGATTTCAATGCGGTCAGATGCTTGAAGCGATAGAGCAAAATGATATTGAGAGACTTGAATTTTTATTGAAGATTTCGGATCCGAATTCTATAACATTGAGTCCGCTTGCAAATCTGCTTTGGGATGGTTCTTATCAAAAAACGCCATTGCAATTAGCCTGCTATAAAGGGAATATGGATATGATTAAGCTTTTGGTGGAAAATGGTGCAGACGTTAATTACAGTCCGAGAAGTACATACGCGACTCCTTTAGGTATTATGATGCAAAGCGACAGTGTTGAAAAGATGAGGATAATCGACTATTTGATTGAGAATGGTGCGGACGTTGATTATGACAAATCCGGATATAAAAACCCGGGATATTTGTTGGTGGCTCAAGAAGAATTTTCTCCGCAAGAAATGTCGATTTTGAAAAAAATATTAAAAATGGGGGCAGATTCCGAAGAAAAGAGACTTTTGCAAATTGCATGCATATGGAAACATGAGAAAGTGATACGATTTCTTGTCGAAGAATGCGAGTATGATGCTTCGAATCCGAAGAATATTTGTGGGTATTGCTACGGTATAGACGACTATTCCTATGAGACATTTGAATATTTCTTGCAACATGGCGCAAATCCATATGAAAAGTACTGTGCCAATAAATATCAGGGAGAAAAAAACGCTATCGAACAACTAAAAGAAAAATCCCCCGAATGGGCGGAGAAGCTTCAGGAGCTTGCAAAGAAATACGGATATGAGGAATAACGTATAACCACACCCAAAGACGGGCGAATTTTCGCCCGTCTTTTTGCGCGCCGCTGGGAGTTTTTATCAAATTTTCCTCCCAAAGGTTGCAAACATTATCCTTTTTATGGTATACTATGATATTATAATAAACGAAAAGAGGTATCAGGCTATGGAGAAAGAAAAGTTTTATATAACCACTGCCATTGCTTATACATCGCGCAAGCCCCATATCGGAAATACCTATGAGGTCGTTCTCACCGATGCCATCGCGAGATTTATGCGCTCGATGGGAAAGGACGTCTTCTTCCTCACGGGAACGGATGAACACGGACAGAAGATTGAGGATATCGCGCGTGAGCAGGGTGTCACGCCGCAGGAATATGTCGACGGCGTTGCAGGAGAAATCAAGGATATCTGGGATCTTATGAATTCAAGCTATGATAAGTTCATCAGAACAACGGATGACTATCACGTCGAAGCTGTTCAGAAGATTTTCAAGAAGCTCTATGATCAGGGCGATATCTATAAGGGCGAATATAAGGGCTGGTATTGCGTTCCCTGCGAATCCTTCTTCACGGATACGCAGATTGAAAACGGCGTCTGCCCCGATTGCGGTCGCCCCGTCAAGCAGGCAAATGAGGAAGCATATTTCTTCAGAATGAGCAAATATCAGGATGCTTTGATGAAGCACATCGAGGAGAATCCCGAATTCATCCAACCGGAAAGCCGCAAGCGCGAAATGGTCAATAACTTCTTAAAGCCGGGCCTTCAGGATCTCTGCGTTTCGCGTTCGTCCTTCAAGTGGGGCGTTCCCGTAACGTTTGATGAAAAGCACGTTATCTATGTCTGGATCGATGCGCTTTCAAACTATATCACCGCTCTCGGCTATTCTCCCGACGGCTCGGGTGAGCTCTATAACAAATATTGGCCGGCAGATGTCCATATCATCGGAAAGGATATCCTCCGCTTCCACACGATCTATTGGCCGATTATGCTCATGGCTCTCGGAGAGCCGCTTCCGAAGAAGGTCTTCGGCCATCCGTGGCTTCTTTTCGGAACGGACAAGATGAGCAAATCAAAGGGCAACGTTATCTATGCAGACGATCTCGTCCGCCATTTCGGTGTCGATGCCGTCCGCTATTACGTTCTCCGCGAAATGCCCTTCGCGCAGGACGGAACGATCACCTATGAGACGATTATCGCCCGCTTCAACGCAGACCTTGCAAACACGCTCGGAAACCTCGTAAACCGTACGGTTGCGATGGCAAACAAATATTTCGGCGGCAAGGTTTCCTATAAGAATGTAACTGCGGATTGCGATGCTGATCTTAAGGCAACGGCGCTTGCAGCCCGCCGTGCAGTTGAAGAGAAAATGATGGAATATCGCGTCGCAGATGCGCTCGAAGAAATCATCTCTCTTGCAAGAAGAAGCAACAAGTATATCGATGAGACAGAGCCGTGGGCACTTGCTAAGGATGAAGAGAAGAAAGACAGGCTCGAGACAGTCCTCTTCAATCTCCTTGAGTCCATCCGCTATATCGCAACTCTCCTCGCGCCCTTTATGCCCGAAACGTCGGATAAGATTTTCGCGCAGACGGGTGATATGAAGTGCGATATCATCGCTCTCTCCGATTTTGCGGAAAGCGGCGAGAAGAACGTCGGCAAGGCAGAGCCGCTCTTTGCGCGAATTGACGAAGCAAAGAAGCTCGAGGAGCTTGCGGCGGAGAATGAGCCCCCGAAGAAGGAAGTCGCTCCCTATAAGGACGAGATCAAGTTTGATGATTTCGAGAAGATCGACCTTCGCGTTGCAAAGGTAGTCGAGTGTGAGCCGGTCAAGAAGTCGGATAAGCTTCTCCGCCTTATGGTTGACACGGGCGAGGCAACGCGCCAGATCGTCTCGGGAATTGCAAAGGAATATAAGCCCGAAGAGCTTATCGGCAAGAAGGTCATCCTCGTTTCAAACCTCGCTCCCGCAAAGCTTCGCGGAGTCGAGAGCAACGGAATGCTTCTCGCGGCAGATATGCCCGATGGCGGCTGCAAGGTAATTTTCATAGACGATGCAGTCGAAGAAGGCTCGCAGATACACTGATAAAAAGCACCCGTGAGGGTGCTTTTTTCAATTCGGTTTTCTTTGAACAGGCGGCGCATTGGGGTCTTTCAGATCCCAGAAAATAAATTTGCCGATATCCTCCTTGGCAATACCGCCGGGATGTGCTTCAATGCATTCCTCCAGAGTGGACTTTCTCAGCTCCATTTCACCGGAACACACCAGCTCCACATGAACCATATCGTCGGTTCTCACCAAAAGTATGATCTTCACTCTTACCTCAAAGGTGCAATCTTCAAACAGGAGCTTCTCGAAATTGCCCACCGCCAGCATAGGCACCTGGTCCATGCCTTCCCGGCAGGCGAAGGTCACATGTTTAAATCGGCAGATGACCTTGTCCTCTGCATCTCCCCAGAGCATACCCGTTTGGCACAGATCGCCCACATAGCAATTTTCAATGGTGATCTCCTTCAGTGCCCGCTGTCTGCACCAGCGGTTCAGTCCCGTAAATTCAAGGCGCAGTAACTGTCTTGCCTGCGCAAAACGGCAATTTCGGATCACAATGTTCTCGGGTGTCTTTCGTACATCGGCACGGAAATCGCAGTAATAGGAAAAGATCGCATGGGATTCATGACGGCAGGTTTCGTCGGATATGGCGCCCATTTGCTTTTTTTCCAGGGAAAGTCCCAGCCGCTGGCCGAAATTGCGTTCTTCGGAAACGCAGTTTTCCACAAGAAAATTGTTGCCGCCGATCCGCAAGGGCAGGCAGGAGGTGTTGAGCTTGCAGTTTCGTACGATGACATTGTTGTTATCGAAGCCGGCGATGGCATCGTCTCCCGTGTTTAGGTTGCATTCTTCGATGGGGACCTCGTCGCAGGTTCTGATGTCGATCCCGTCGAAGCCGCCGTGTACGGTCACATTTCGGACGATGATATTTTGGCTTTGGAAAATGGCATGGCACCAGTTGGAGCTGTTTATGAAGGTGTAGCCTTCAAAGTGCATGTTTTTGCATCGCCAGATACCGATACCGTGAGGTCCGCGGCACTTATTTTCTCCTATGGGATCGTATACATTTGAGCCGTCGATATAGGAGCCTTTTTCACCGATGATGGAAAAATCGTGGGCATCCAGCGCACGGATCAGCGCATTGGACCAACGGCTGGTGGAAATACAGCTTGGACTTGTTTTGGGCGTGTTGCCCACTTCTTCAATCGTAACAGGCTCAAGGGTATCCTCGCGGTAGCCGAAATAATCCTCCGGGTCACGGCTTCCCTTCAGGATCGCACCGCTTTCCAGATACAGCTGGACTCCCGAACGGATACGAATGCCACCTGTCAGGAAAATGCCGCAGGGGATTACCACTCTGCCGCCCCCAGCCAAAAAGCAATCGTCAATGGCGTTCTGAATGGCCGCGGTTTGCAAGCGGTCGCAGGTTTTTGCGCCATAATCGCAAATGTTAAAAGTTTTCAAAAAATGTCACCCTTTCATTCCTCGGTAGCTTGGCTGCGGAGGTAGTCGGTAAGCTTGCCTGGGAAATTGACGGTCATACCGTCAGC
>JAZSHZ010000285.1:0-7098 GCA_045533555.1 Eubacteriales bacterium | reverse complement strand
CCTGACGTGTTATCGTATTCTTCGGTGCATACTTATTATTACCTATTCCATTTACGATGCCTCTATTTCTTGCGATTGCAAGCTCTTTTGCAAAGTAGTCAGAATCAAGAACATCTGAAAAGTTCTCTGTATTCTCGCTTTCAAGCTCAAATGCACGAACAAGAAGAAGTGCGAAATCTGCTCTTGTTATGTTGTTTCCGGGTGAGAAGGTATTTTCACTTGTTCCTTTTATGATACCCTCATCTGCAAGAGAATTGATTGCATCTTCTGCCCAGGCGTGATTTCCAAGATCGATGAAACGGACGTTTTTATCAGGTACTTCAGGGGTTACAGGTGCAACCGGAACTTCAGGATTTTCCGGTATTGCAGGTGTATCGGGTTTTGACGATACATCTTCACCTCCGTCACCGGGACCTCCTGAATTTATCTTTCCTGTCGTTGAACCATATACAGACACGTCAAAATGTATTGTATTTTCCCTTCCGTCATTGTCAACAGCAGTTATTGCAAAGTGATTTACGCCAACCTGAGAAGACGACGGTTTCCAGTTGATTGCACCTGTTGCTGAATCAACGGTAGCCCCTCTCGGTATGTTGCTTGCAATATAATTCACCTTATTTCCTTCAATCGGGCTTTCAGCTTTAAGATTCATCTCAAACACGCTACCGGCTGTTGCAGAGAGATTTTTCTCAACCTCTGCAAACACAGGATTGTTTGCTTCAACAAACGACATCGGAATCGTGAATTTTTGATTCGGCTGAATATCATAGATATATCCACCATTGGAATCACTCTTGTTTCTATGTTCACGAATCAAGGATGTTTTCCCAACATCAAGTCTTATCGTTCCGTCATCATTCTTTGATGCCTTTTCAATCTTGTACACTGCATTGCGGATTCCGTCGTTCACGATACTTATATATTTTCCGACAATACCGTCAATGTTGTCACAATCCATATTTACATCAATATAATTTTCAAGAGAAAGTTCTTTGCTGTGATCAATAACCGTTCCCTCATAGCATGGAACTTTGTTTATCTGCGTTCCTATGATATCCCCGTTGGCAACATAGCGATAAATTACCATATCTTTCTCATTAATGCTGTAAACACCGATATTCCCACGGAAATCAAAGAGATTTGCAACATTGTATGTCACCTTGTTGTTGGTTGCATAGATGACATAATCAACGCGCCCGTTTGTGTGCGTTATACGCAACGCCCGCACAACATCATCTTCTTTTTCTGCGCCATCCGTGACAATTGTCTCAACCGCATCCATACCGCTTATATATCTAGTCGTACGATATGGTTCAAAAACCGTAGTAAACAGAGTATCAAGGTTTTTTCCTTTCCTCTGTACGAGGACATAATCGAGCGTTTCAGGGAGTGCTTTGTTCGGTGTTGCATTCGGTACAGGTCCGCTTGTAATAGCAACTTCAGCCGGTACAAAGTCGTTAAGTTGAGTCATCCGCAACTTGATTCCTTTGCTATCCGTTATCGCTTTGCGATAATCACGAACATCAAACTCTACTGCGAATTTTCCGCCTTCTAATTCAGAATCGCGTCGTACTTTCCCCATCCAGGAATATCCTCTTGGATATGTAGTGTCATACAGCCATGCCGCAGGGGAATTCGGATCTTGACCCACCGGCCAGTTAACATCAGCATACGAACCAACCCAATTACCATCGGAATCCTTCTGTTCGGTCATTTCAAGACCTTCAACTTCATAGGCATCTTCTGCCTGGCTATGGAAACTGTACGTATGATGATCTCCGCCCTTTACACGGAAGAAATCAACAGTGTAAGATACTTCATCGTTCGCTTCAATCATAATAGCACATCTTCTGTATTGACTGGTTTCATCATAAACTTCAGGTGCCTCAACATCGATAACCTTAACTTTACCTGCATCCTCAAAATACAATGGTGTTGCAGTTTCAGACACACCTTGTTGTTCTTTTTCGTTTACGGTTACCGTATTGTGCGAAACAGTTGTTCTTACCCATTGTAAGCGGTTTGGTTGTGTTCCTGTCAGTTCGGGATATCCTGTATCCGGAGCAATGTTTAGACCAAATGCATCAAGACCAAGATGCAACATCTGAAAATGTCCATGACCATCTGTTTTGCCAAAATAAATCCACGTGTCACGCAAAGAATTGGAGGCTGTTGCAGAAGTTGCGTTTTTCGTCTTTATGCCGTCACGCAAAATTCCAAATCCAAAACCTGTCATAATTTCGCTTTTAGCGGAATAATCGGGATCTATACGTTCAAGAATCTCTTTTTGGAGCCTTTCGGGATCCTTTGCGTAAAGACCATAATTCAGTCCCTCAACAGAATATCCGTTTCTCATATACAGATAGTTAGCCAAATCAGTTCCATAATCGGTATCTTTAAGATAGTCAAATGCAGATAAATACCATGACAGTGAATCATTAGCAGCAAGATGCGCAACAGCGCCTGAGTCACCAATTTCTGCAGTATGTGATTCCGTTATATAAATCGGCATAAAGGATGTGAACATCTGCGTGAACTTCGGGTTATTGTAAAGATTGAAGTTTCCTTCCCCCTTATACAACGCAAGAACATCCGCCATTTTATACATACTCTCAAGCCAGATTCCATTGTAATTAGGCGAAGCTTCATTTCCCATACCATCGCGGTCAACTGCATCCACAAGCTTACTCATAACACTTCCACCTGTACAGCTATCTGCCGTAACTGATGTATCAGTATTATAAATCCATTCAATCATCTCTTGTGTTTTGGGCTCGCGATCTCGAACTATTGCTGCACAAGCGAGCGCATACTGCTTCATACCGAAGTTTCCGTCAATATCTTTCCGCTGCATTGCCCGGAAACCTTCATCTAAAATACCATTTTCCCAGTTATCCCAGATTTTTTCAGGAGTTGACTTGTCGTTATCAAGCCCCCACTTTTCTGCTTTTTCGGAAAGGAAACTTATGACTTGCGGATCTTCCAATGCAGGAAAGAATGCATCACATTCAAGAGCAAGCTGTCTTATATATACTGCATCATTTATACATCCGAGAATTTTTCCTCGTCCTGTTCCACCGTCACTTGACGGATAATCGCTTTCATAAGTTGATAAATCAAAGCTCGGATATACATCTGCTACACGGTCAAGAAGGATAGCTCCTGCTCTACCGTATTTAGCATCGCCAGTCATGATATATGCATCCGAAAAGGCCGTTAAAGCCTCTTGAACTTCATTAAAGTATCCAAAAAGATAAAGTCCGACGTAGACGTGATATTCTTCTTCTCCGTTCGGATAAGTTCTTCCTGGTCTGTATCCGAATCCATCATCAACGCCCCAACGGATACCGTCAACCACATAATAGTTTCCGTCTGCGTCTTTTTTTAGCGGATCAAGATTGCTCTCTGTTATTTCGGGGTATAAATCATTTCTGAGATAATCCTTTTCTCCGTTTGTGTCGAGCTTGAGCTGTTCATTTGCAGCTGTAGCACGTTCTGCACTGTAATATCCTGCCTCATCACGACCGAGCTCATACAGTTTTCCAAAGTCATTCGACGGGAAAAGACGTTTACAGTGCGGACACTGAATTTTCCACGGTCGGGTTGCCGGATTTATTACCCAACCTCCGGTTGATCCGCTTCCGTATGATGCTCTGACATCTGTTCCACAGTATCTGCAGAGTGTGTTCTCGGGATCATTTCTCAGACCTGAATATAATGATATCGGAATTCCTTGCCCCGGCATTTCCGAATACATCGTTTCATATCTTTCAAGGAACTTGTCAGCATCCGTTAAAGCTCTTTTTTTGAGGCTTTTTGCCCATTCATACTTTTCTGTATTTTCACGGACAGCATCACGCATCTCATAGGTATAGTAAGTAGGCTCACGTTTTCTGTCATCAACAGAAACCTTAACTGTTGAAACTGCGGAGATTGATTCTCCCTTATATTCTGCAGTTGCGGTTATTGTGACATTTCCTTCTTCAAGAGCTGTTATGCGGCCATTTGAATCGATAGACACAACATTTTCTGCATCATATGTATACTCTATCTCTTCGTTTGGAACATTCAGAACATTCCCACTATTCATAGTAACAAGCATTTTTGCATCCAAAACCTGCTCTACATACATTGATGCAGGAAGATCGAAACTGATATCTTTAATGCCTGTATTATCAATCGCTGTAATATCAATTGATGAAGAAACTACGTTTCCGGTTTTATCTGTAACCCTCACCTGAATAGTTGCAACGCCATCACCAATGGCTGTTATCACCCCATCTTCCGTTACATCAACACATTCAGGGCTTGAAGATGTGATTGATACAGTGTAGTCATCAGACGAAATAACAGAACCATCCACACGGGCTACTTCTATATCCACCTTTACAGATTCGCCATACATAAGAGTTGTTTTGTCAGCACTTATATTGGCATATCGCATCCTGTTAACGCCGTGAAGTGAAAGCATTTTGGGGAAAATATATCCGCCACGGCTGTTATCTGCTCTCTTTACGACAAGCAAATACTCTCCAGCTTTATCAAATTCCACTATCTTGAATTCTTTTGATCTTAAAGCCGTTGCAGTAAGGCTCGTATCAAGATAATCGACTCGCCCAAGATAGTTATCTTCTGTCAAAGCACTTTCTATTTCTGCAGTAGTATCGGTTGTTTCATTCTTCGGAAGAATGTATATATCACTGACAGATGAATACTGATATGAAACAAGGTACATATATTCTGCAAGATATTTTCCTGCCTCTGGCACTTTTATATCAAGGGCTATCCAATCCCCTGCCTTTGGCATATCAAAACGTAAAAAGCTGTAAGTTGAATCGAGAACTCCGCCATAGAGGAAAACAGCATACATATCAGGAATCCAAGTTGCGTTCGTCATATTATACTGCCAATTTCCTTCACCTGACATAGATGTATATGCATACGTTATACCGCGAACGTCTTCTTTTCTCGTTGTCGGAGAAAATCCTTCAACAGGATTGGTTGTTGGATCCCAATTAGGACTTAGTTCAAAGAATCGATACTGTGTATCTACTCCGGAAAATTCAAGAGGAATCTTTACCGAGACCTTCAATATAGTCTCTGCTGCGAGTTCTCCGCAATGTGCTGTTACGGTTATGTTTGCCTCACCTTCAGAGAGTGCTGTCACCTTTCCGTTTTCGGAAACACTTACAACGGCATCATTGTCAACCGCATAAGTATATGAAACTTCTCCAGGCAAAGCACTTCCGTCACCCATATATCCTTCTGGTACAATTTGCGAGCTTTCTCCTATATACAGTTTTCCTGTTTCAATACTTGCCCTGCACATAAAAGGAATCTTTTTTTCAGCGAGAACAACCTTTGAAAGATTGAATGTCTGATGCTGGTATGCACTCATACCGAGCACATCGCCATCAGCAACTGTAAGCATATTCTTATTCCACGTTCCATTCGGCGTTGCGAAAATGAGAACATACTTTCCTGCTTCAGGAACATTAACAAAGAAGCTTTCTGCAGGATTTTCTTCGCTACCGTCATGAACCTTAGAGCTGTCGTGCCAGCCAAGAATTTGTGTATCGGGGTCGTTATATATGTTGGTAAGCGTGAATTCATCAATGTTTGAATTTTTAGCTTTGCCAAACCTTACCTCAGCATGTCCGCCGTAAGCGTGTGCGGCTTTATTATACATCCCAAGATTATACGTTCCGGCGGTCGGAACATCAATCACGATTGCTATATGGGTACACCAACCCATAAACCAATCCCCGGTTCCTTTGTAGGTATTCGGTGTCGCTTCGTCAAAATATCTGTATGGGAAGAAAAGGAGTTTTAACCCGTCTGATGTGATTTCACTGTGCGGAGTTCCCGAAGATGTTGCATTAAGGACGAATCTCATTGATGCAACCGACCACGGAGTTGTTTTCGAGGAATCAATGCTTGCCGAAGCACCAAATCCCGTCAAACCCTCAAAATAAGAGGAATCATATGAATCCTTAGCAGCTGCAACCGTTGCATTAAATGCATCTGCATCAAATGAATCCGAAAGCGCATCTGATGTGAAATCATATATATACTCTTTTCCGAGAAAGTCGCGTACAGCTACAATTACATATGTAACTGCCTGTAATTTCCCACAATTCGCAATTACTTTAACCCTAGTATCGCCTTCTTTAAGTCCCGTCACTTCTCCGCTGTCCGAAACACTTGCGATTGATTCATTTTCAACTTCATAAGAAAATGTAACTGTTTCGGGGAGCTCACTTCCGTCTTCTGCATATCCTTCCGCAGATATCTGTGCTTTTTTCCCTGTCTCTATCCTTTTTTCAGAAAGAGCAGCTCTGCATGCAAAAGGAATTTCCTGTTCGCTGAGAACTATTTTGGAAAGATTGAATGTCTGATGTTGCCATGCACTTGCACCCACAACCTCTCCATCGGCAACAGTTGTGTAGTTCTTAGCCCATGTCCCGTTCGGTGTTGCAAAAATGAGAACATACTTTCCCTGTTCGGTAACTTCAACATAGAAGTCTTCTGCGGGGTTTTCCTCACTTCCGTTATGAACCTTTGAACTGTCGTGCCAACCAAGTTTCTGCGTACTTTCGGCGTTATAAATATTTGTAAGCGTAAATTCATCTATATTTGAATTTTCAGCTTTACCAAATCTCACCTCTGTATATCCGCCGTAAGCCTGTGCAGCATCATTGTACATAGCGAGATTATACTTTCCTGCTGACGGAATATCAATTACAATTGCAACATGAGTACACCAGCCCATAAACCAGTTACCAGTGCCAACATAACCATTTGTTGTCGCTTCATCGAAATATCTGTAAGTAAACAACAAAAGCTTTATTCCATCTGATGTGATTCCGCCACTCGGGGTTCCCGAGGTCGTCGCATTGAGAACATATCTCATTGATGCAACTGACCACGGAGTTGTTTTTGTTGAATCGACATTTGGTGATGAGCCAAATCCTGTTATGCCTTCAAAATAAGAGGCGTCATACGAATCTTTTGCTCCTGAAACCGTTGCATTGAATGAATCAACATCAAACGAAGGTGAAAGTGCATTCGATGTGAAATCATATATATATTCTTTCG
>JAZSHZ010000161.1:0-11302 GCA_045533555.1 Eubacteriales bacterium | reverse complement strand
TGTTATCAGAGATGTGGATTGCAAGATGACATGTTTATATTACAAAACCGAAAAAGACGATTCTATTAATAACGATACATATGCAAAGGACAGTTCGTTGATAATTAATAATTATCGGCGCTATTCGTATTCATTTGATGTTCTTCCTCCAAGAGTGTGGGAGGCCTTTCTGACACGAAAAGGGAAAAACTATAACAGTGCCATCATCGAGATAGTTATTACCGGTAAATATGAGAATGCTGATAATGAGGTAAGCATAAGAAAAAAATATAAGATTTCCGATATGATTATCGCAAAAGAAACCCAAAACATAAATGTTGGCAACAAGCAGGTATGGGATAATATAAATATCACTATTCCTTATTCGCAAAAAGAAAAAAACGAAATCATCAAGGAGCTTGAAGCATATGTAAATGCAAAAGCAAAGTAGTTTATTACCCAATGTCTGGTTATTGAAATATTCTCAATGGAAATATGAATGAGATTTTGATGCTATTTTGTCTACAATATATTTGTTATACGAAATAAATGAAGGGAGCAGGAAAATGCTTGTACTTGATGAATATAAGCTTCGCATAAACGCGCTTGATGCGCCGATTGAGGAGCTTCGCCGCGCGCTTGATATAGACGGGATAACGGCAGAGCTTTCAGATCTCGAAAAGCAGACGGAATCCGAATCCTTCTGGGGAGACCTTGAAAATTCTCAGGTCGTCCTCAAAAGAATCTCGCGCATAAAGGAAAAGCTTGAGAGATTCGATAAATTCTGCGCAGATCTCGATGATATCCGCGCGCTTTTTGAGCTTGCCGAGGAGGCGGAGGATGAGGAGAGTGCCGCGGAGGTCGGTGAGCTTCTCGATGCGCTTGAAAAGGCGCTTGCCGATGCAAGAATCGAGACTCTTCTCTCGGGCGATTATGATGCAAACAATGCCATTATGAGCTTCCAGGCGGGAGCGGGCGGTACGGAGGCTCAGGACTGGGCTGAAATGCTTTACCGTATGTATACCCACTGGGCGGAGAGGCACGGCTATACCTATAAGATCCTCGATTATATCGACGGTGATGAAGCAGGCCTCAAAAGTGCTTCCATCCTCATCGAGGGTGAGAACGCATATGGCTACTTAAAGAGTGAAATGGGCGTTCACCGCCTTGTCAGAATTTCTCCGTTTGATTCATCGGGAAGGCGCCACACATCGTTTGCCGCGCTTGAAGTTATGCCCGAAATCACGGATGATGTCGAGGTCGAGGTAAGAACAGAGGATCTCAAGGTCGACACATACCGCGCATCGGGTGCGGGCGGTCAGCACGTCAACAAGACGGAATCCGCAATCCGCATCACCCATATCCCGACGGGCATCGTCGTTGCCTGCCAGAATGAGCGAAGCCAGCATCAGAACCGCGAGGTTGCGATGCGTATGCTCAAATCGAAGCTCATCGAGATCAAGGAGAGAGAAAACCTCGAGAAGATCGAGGATATCAAGGGCGAGCAGAAGCTCATCGAATGGGGAAGCCAGATCCGCTCCTATGTCTTCATGCCCTATACTCTCGCGAAGGACCATAGAACGGGATTTGAAAACGGCAATATCGGCGCGGTTATGGACGGCGATATAGACGGATTCATAAACGCATATCTCACGCAGATGGCGGCGCAGGGAAAAACCGATAAATAAGAGGAAGATCCTATGTGGATAAAAAAGCTTTATGCGACCTTCGGGAGCCTTGAGGGAAAGGCTCTCGGATTCGGAAAAGGTTTGAATATAGTTTACGGGCGCAACGAGTCGGGAAAGACGACCTGGTGCGCCTTTATCCGTTCAATGCTTTTCGGCGTCGCGACGCGCGAAAAGGAAAAGGCGGGCTTTCTTCCCGATAAGGTGAAATATCTCCCGAAAAGCGGAGAGATGTTCGGCAGAGCCGTTGTTGAAAAGAGCGGCGAGGAATATATTCTCGAGCGCATCGGAAGCGCGAGAACGGGCGTATTCTCCTCCGAGTCGGTCAAAACCGCTTCGGGGAGAGAGATAAATACTCCGATTTCGGAGCTTTGCGGCATCTCGCGCGAGGTTTTTGAGAGAAGCTTCTTCATTTCGGGCGCGTCTCTTGCCGTCACGGGGGCGGGAGAGCTTGAAAAAAAGATAATCTCGCTCGCATCGGGCGGTGATGAGGAGACTTCTGCGGCGGAAGCGATTGCGCGTCTGCTGAAGAAAAAGCGCTCGCTTCGCTCCCCTCGCGGAATAGGAAGGCTTCCCGAGCTTGAAGAGGAGCTGCAGGCAATAGAGCGCGGCGAAATCCCCGAAAGTCTTCGCGAGATGTATGATGAGCTTCATATCCTCGAGGCGGAGGCGGCAAAGCGCGAAAGTGCCGAAATGGCGGCAAGACTTGAGCAGGTGCGCGCCGAGCAGAGCATCGGGCGCATATCCGTCTTTGAAGGGATGAGCGATTCCCTTGCGGAGACGACGGCGAAGCGCGATATTGAGAAGCTTCGGGAGGCAAAAAGACGGAAATTCCCGCTTCTGCCCGCAATTTTTGCGGGTGTTGCCGCATTGAGCGGCATCGCGGGCTATCTTTGGGATGCGCGCCTTTATTTCGGCGCGGCGGCGTCAATTATATTTGCAATCATAAGCCTTTCTGTTTCGGAGATTCTCCATGCCGTGAAAAAAAGAAGGACGGTGCGCGAGCTTTCGGGGAAATACAGAGTCGCCACGGAGGAAGGAATATCCGGGGAGCTTTCCGAATATTGCGCGGCATTCTCCCGCCTTGAAGAAGCGGAGCACCGCGCGGAGAAGCTTTCGGGCGGCGCGGACGAGATAAAGAAGGAGCTTCGGGACAAGGCTCGGGAGCTTGAAGAAAGGCTCGGGGCAGCCCGCCGCGAGGAGAAGGAAAAGGAGCGGGAGCTTCGCGCCGAATACAGCGCGCTTTCGCTTGAATATGAAGCCGCTTCGCTTGCCGCGGAGCTTCTCGCATCGGCGGCGGAGGAGTTTTCAAATAAGTTCTCCCCCGAGCTTGAAAGACGGGCATCGGAGATTTTTTCAAGGCTCACGGGAGGAAGCTTTTCTCTCGTCAGAATAAAGAACGCGGATTTTGAGGTCGATGTCTCAAAGGGCGAAGCCGCGCCGCCGCGCGGAGAGCTGACTCTTTCGCAGGGCACGCGCGATGAGCTCTGGCTCTCTCTTCGCCTCGCGCTATGCGATATGCTCGCGGAAGACGGAGATGAGCTTCCGATAATCCTCGATGATGTTTTCGTAAACTTCGATGACGAGCGCGCGGAAAGAGCTCTTGATTATCTCGCGGAAATCGCGGAGAAGCGGCAGATAATACTATTTTCCTGCCACCGACGCGAGGCGGAATACATAAAAGACCGCGCAACGGTCACTGCATTATAACAGGCGGGCAATTGCCCGCCTCAGACTGTCAAAAAAGGCGCGAGAGCACAAGCGGAGAAAAGAAAAAGAAGAGTTTTTACAAGGCTTTCATTCTCAAAAAGCAAGCAATCTGCGAAAAACAAAATCTCTTGAAACATCGGGTTTCAAGGGATTTTCCGCTTGTTTTGCCCGAATGTCACCTCTCGAAGTATACACATACACCTTCGGGTTCCATTCTGCCAATCTCACACCTCTTTGGACAGCCTTACAGCGTGTCGATAGGTTTATGGACACGCTGAAATGGGGGCAATTGCGCGCCCTTTTTTTAAAAATTTTTCGACAAAATTTAAAATAAAAAAAGGGAAAACGAAATTTTCGGCGTATAATATTAATACAAAAGATGTCGGAGGTGTTTTTTATGACCGTCAGACAGTTGGAAGAAGAAAGAGAAAAACGTGATTTTTCGCCGTTTGCCTGCCTTTCCTCGGAAAGCCGCGGGAGAAAGCGCGAGGAGAAGGATTGCGATATCCGCACCTGCTTCATGCGCGACAGGGATAAGATCCTCCATTCAAAATCCTTCCGCAGACTGAAGCATAAAACGCAGGTATTCATCTCTCCCGAGGGCGACCACTACCGCACCCGCATCACCCACACGCTTGAGGTTGCGGGAATCGCGAGAACGATCGCGCGGGCGCTGAATCTCAATGAGAGCCTTGCCGAAGCGATCGCAATGGGTCACGATCTTGGGCACACGCCGTTCGGACACGGCGGCGAGCGCGAGCTACAGGCTCTTTCGGACGGAGCATTCCGCCATAATCTCCAGAGCGTCCGCGTTGCGGACAAGATCGAGCGCGCGGGAAGAGGTCTCAACCTCACATATGAGGTGCTCGACGGCATCGCCTGCCACAGCGGCGAGAAAAAAGCGGAGACGCTTGAGGGAAGAATCGTCGCCCTGGCCGACAGAATTGCCTACATAAACCACGATATCGACGATGCCTGCCGTGGCGGTATGCTTCTCGAGAGCGATATCCCCGGCGAATATAAGGACGTTTTGGGTCATCGCCACAGCAAGAGAATAAACACGCTCGTGCTCGACACGATCTCGGCAAGCGCGGGCAAGAACGAAATACTGATGTCCCGCGAGGTTGAGGATGCGATGCTCGGTCTTCGCAAATTTATGTTTGAGCGCGTCTACCGCGCGGACTATGCTCTCCGTCAGGAGGAGAAGGTGCGCGGGCTCATCGGCAAGCTCTTTGAATACTACAGCCGCGATATAGACAGACTGCCCGAGGAATATCGCATCATTGCCGAGGAAGACGGGGTCACGACCGCCGTCTGCGATTTCATCGCCTGCATGACAGACAGATATGCCATCAGCAAATACAGCGAGCTCTTCCTCCCGATTTCCTGGAGCGGTATATAAAGAGCAATATAATATATAATATGAAAGGATGTGAAAACGAATGGCTTTCCCACGCGAATTTATGGACGAGCTTATAGCGAGAAACGATATAGTTTCAGTCGTCTCGCGCTATGTTTCGCTAACGCGGCGCGGCGCGAATCACATCGGCCTTTGCCCCTTCCATAACGAGAAGACGCCGTCGTTTTCGGTCTCTTCGGACAAGCAATTCTATCATTGCTTCGGTTGCGGAACCGGCGGCGATGTGATTTCATTTGTTATGAAAATAGAAAATCTCGAGTTTCCCGACGCCGTCGCGCTGCTTGCAGAATGGGCGGGGCTTGAGGTGCCGCAATCGAGCTTCGGCTCGGATGAGCGCGAGAAGAGGAAGCGCTCGCTTGAATCGCTCCGCGACGCGGCAAGATTTTTCCACGAAAAGCTCCGCTCGGACGGAGGAAAGGATGCGCGCGAATATCTTCTCGGGCGCGGGCTTTCTCCCTCGACGATAACCCGATTCGGGCTCGGCTATTCGCCCGATGCCTGGAATGAGCTTCTTGATGCGCTCGTGAAAAAAGGATATACGAAGAGCGAGCTTCTCGCATCGGGGCTTATAACGACGGGCAAGAACGGAAACGTCTATGACCGCTTCCGCGGTCGCGCGATGTTCCCGATAATTGATGTCCGCGGCTCTGTCATAGGCTTCGGCGGAAGAGTCATGGGCGAGGGCGAGCCGAAATATCTCAATTCGCCCGAATCATCGGTTTTCAATAAGCGGCGCAATCTCTATGCGCTCAATATCGCAAAATCGAGCAAGGCGGAATATATGCTTCTCTGCGAAGGATATATGGACGTCATTTCAATGCATCAGGCGGGGTTTGACAGCGCGGTTGCATCGCTCGGAACGGCGTTCACGGAGGAGCAGGCGCACCTCATTTCAAAATATAAGAGCCGCGTCGTCATCTGCTATGACTGGGATAAGGCAGGCCGCGCGGCGACGGAGCGCGCAATAGACATACTTTCAAAGGCGGGGCTTGAAAGCCGCATTCTCGTTATGTCCGGCGCGAAGGACCCCGATGAGTTCATCAAGAAATTCGGAAAAGACAAATTCGGAAAGCTTATCGAGGAGGCGCTTCCCGCCGCGGAATACCGCCTTCTTATGACGAAGCAGACATATAACCTCGCAGACGATGCCGACCGCGTCGCCTATATCAAATCGGCGGTCAGCCAGCTTGCGAGGATGACGAGCGCAGTCGAGCGCGAGGTCTATGCCGGAAGGATCGCGGAGGAGACGAAGGTCGGCCGCGATGCGATCCTGCAGGAGGCAGAGCGCGAGAGGAAGCGCCTTGCAAGAGAAAGAAAGCGCGAGGAGGAGAAAAAGGTTCTCGATCCCGTTGCCGCGATTATGCCGAAGGATAAATCGGAGCGATATAAAAATCCGCGCTCAGCGGTTGCGGAGGAAAGCGTCATCTCGCTCTGCGCCTCGGATATATCACTTGCAAAGAAAGCAATGGAGCGGCTGTCGGGAGGAATGTTTACCTCGCCGCTTCTCGGAAAGGTCTTCGATATCATCGCTGCAAGGGCGAGGGAAGACGCAGAAACAGATATGAGCGTTATAACAGAAAGCCTCGGTGAGGACGAAATTACCCATATTGCCGCAGTATTTGCGCGCAGAGGAGGGCTCACGGCAGAAGGGCTTCCCGATTATATAGAAATAATACAGCGCGAGCATATGAAGGAGGGCGCATCGGATGACGATGCCGCAATCCTTGCCGCAGCAGAATTCTTCAGAAAAAAGAAAGGGGTATAAGAATATGGATAAGGAAAAGAAACCCATTACCGCGGAGGAAAAAAAGACGATTCTCCGCGAGCTCATCGAAACAGGCAAGAAGAGAGGTAAGCTCTCGCAGAAGGAGCTTATGGATGTTGCCGAAGAGCTTGAAATGAATTCCGACCAGATCGAGCAGCTCTATGATACGCTCGAAAGGCTCGGCATCGAGCTTCCGCTCGAGGAATTCATCGCAGACCTTCCGCCCGAGGAGGAGCTTCTCGATGATATTCCCGAGGATATCGGCGAGGTTGAGGAGATCCCCGAGGAAGAGCTTGCAGACAGCGCAGCTCTCATGGAAGGGCTCTCGATCGATGACCACGTCAGAATCTATCTCAAGGAAATAGGCAAAGTCGACCTTCTCTCTCCCGAGGAGGAAATCGAGCTTGCAGACAGAATGGCGCAGGGCGATGAGGCGGCAAAGGTGCGCCTTGCCGAAGCAAACCTCCGCCTTGTTGTTTCCATTGCGAAGCGCTATGTCGGCCGCGGAATGCTCTTCCTCGATCTTATTCAGGAAGGCAACCTCGGTCTCATCAAGGCAGTCGAAAAATTCGACCACACGAAGGGCTATAAGTTCTCGACATATGCAACCTGGTGGATCCGTCAGGCGATCACGCGCGCAATCGCGGATCAGGCAAGAACGATAAGAATCCCCGTTCATATGGTCGAGACGATAAACAAGGTCATCCGCGTTTCCCGCCAGCTTCTTCAGGAGCTTGGCCACGATCCAAGCCCCGAGGAAATCGCGACAGAGATGCAGATGCCCGTAAGCCGCGTCCGCGATATTCTCAAAATCGCGCAGGAGCCCGTTTCGCTCGAGACGCCTATCGGTGAGGAGGAGGATTCCCACCTCGGAGATTTCATCCCCGCAGAGGATGCGCAGGAGCCCGCAGAGGCGGCATCGTTTGCGCTCCTTCGCGAGCAGCTCGTCGATGTTCTCGGAACTCTCACTCCGCGCGAGGAGAAGGTCTTGAAGCTTCGCTTCGGCATCGAAGACGGCAGAACGAGAACGCTCGAAGAGGTCGGCAAGGAATTCAACGTCACCCGTGAGCGCATCCGCCAGATCGAAGCAAAGGCGCTCCGCAAGCTCCGCCATCCGAGCCGCTCGAAGATGCTCAAGGATTTCCTCAACTGAACGAAAGGTCTGAAACCATTGAAGATAACAGATTCCCACGCACATATATTTCCGCAGAAGATCGCGCTCAAGGCAAGCGGCGCAACGGGCGAATTCTATGGAGTCACGATGCACCACGACGGTATGGCGCACACGCTTTCCCCTCTTCTTGCAAAGGCGGGGATTTCACGCGCACTTGTCTGCTCCCCTGCGACGACGCCGCATCAGGTCGAGTCGATAAACGATTTCATCGCGGAAAAATGCGAAAAATACCCCGAGTTTTTCGGAGTTGCGACACTCCATCCGGATACGGAGGATACCGCGCGGGAGATTGAGAGAATCGAATCGCTCGGTCTCCACGGCGTCAAATACCATCCCGATTTCCAGCGCTTTAAAATCGACGATGAGAAAATGTTTTCTACATATAAGCTCCTCGAGGAAAAGGGCATTCCCGTCCTTTTCCACACGGGGGACAAGCGATATGATTTCTCGGGGCCGAAGCGCGTCATAAACGTTATCGAGCGCTTCCCCGACCTCAAGGTCATCGCCGCGCATTTCGGCGGCTATTCCGAATGGGACGAAGCCTGGAAATATCCGAAGCACAAGAATCTATATTTCGACACTTCAAGCTCGCTCTGGGTAATGTCGAATGAAGAGGCGGCAAAATTCGTCAGCCACTTTGGCGCAAGTCAGTTTATGTTCGGCTCGGATTTCCCGATGTGGACACCCGAAGAGGAGCTTGAAAAGTTCTTCAAAATCGGCCTTTCCGATGAAGAAAACGCAAGAATTTTAAACGGAACGTTTGAAGAGCTTTTTCAAATTGAAAGTTGAAATTTTCGCAATCCTTATGTAGGGGTCGGCATCCCCGACGACCCGCTTTTCTACCGAAAACCAACCACAAACCGTATATTCCAAGGAGAATATAACAATATGTTTTTTGACACACACGCACATCTTGACGATGAGGCGTTTAACATTGACCGCGACGAGCTTATTTCTTCGTTTGCGGCAGAGGGCGTCACGCGCGTCCTCAATGCAGGGAGCGATATGGAATCTTCGCGCGCGACGGTCGCGCTCTGCGAAAAATATGATTTCATATACGGTGCCGTCGGCATCCATCCCGAAGCGGCGGACAGAATGAAGGACGGAGACCTCGATGAGCTCCGCGAGCTTTCAAAGAAGAAAAACATCGTCGCCATCGGTGAGACGGGGCTTGACTATTATTGGGACAGTGTCCCGCGTGACGTTCAGCAGAGGGCATTTCGCGCGCATTGCGCGCTTGCGCTTGAGCTCGGGCTTCCGATAGTCGTCCACGACCGCGAGGCGCACCGCGACTGCGCGGATATTCTCGGCGAATTTCCGGGGCTTTCCGTCGTCTACCATTGCTTTTCGGGAAGCGTTGAATATGCGCGCGAGCTTGTGAAGAGAGGATATTACTTCTCATTCGGCGGCGCGGTTACCTTCAAGAATGCGAAGGCGGCGCCCGAGGTGCTTAAACATATCCCGCGTGAGCGCGTTATGCTCGAGACGGATTGCCCCTACATGGCGCCCGTCCCTCACCGCGGGAAGCGAAATCATCCGGGGCTCGTTCCCCATATTGCGGCAAAGATTGCCGAGCTTTGGGAGATAACTCCCGAAGAGGTCGGAAGGATAACGACCGAAAATGCACTTAAGTTTTTCAATATCGAAGGGGATAAAAAATGAACAAGAAGAAATTCAAATTCCGCGTTGGCATGCGAAACATAAAAACTGCAATCGCGGCAACTCTTTGCGCCGTCGGCTACCTTACGGCAAACACGATTTTCCACACGAGCTTTGACCCGACCTTCGCCTGCATCGGCGCAGTTTTCGGAACGGGAAGCGATATGGCGGATTCGTGGCTCAACGGCGGCAACCGTCTTTTCGGAACGATAATCGGAGGCTTCATCGGTATGGCGATGTTCCGCCTCTATCTATTCTGGCAGCCCGATGGGGAATGGTCCTTCAAGATCCTTCCGTTTTTGTTTGTCGGAGTCGTTCTCCTTATAATCGCGTGTCAGTTTTTCCGTTGGCCGGGCGGAATACAGCCGGGCGGAGTCGTCCTCAGTATCATCCTCTTCGCTCAGAATAACCCCGAAACATATGTTTCTTATTCAATCGAGAGAATCATAAACACTGCGATCGGTGTTATCGTTGCATTGCTTATAAACCATCTTCTCCCGAGAGAGAGACTCCTCAGGATTATGTATGCACTCCACCTCCGCAAGAGACCGAAGGATGTAACGAACGCATAATGCGTCGGTTTATCTTGCTTTTCGCTGTGTTTTATGCTATATTATATCTGTATGTGAAACGAAAGAAGGTTTTTTGGGAATGAAAATTTATGAAGAACTCGTCGCGCGCGGTCTTATCGCTCAGGTTACGAACGAGGAAGAGATCCGCGAGCTTGTAAATAACGGAAAGGCGACATTCTATATCGGCTTTGACCCGACTGCGGATTCTCTCCACGTCGGTCACTTTATGGCGCTCTGCCTTATGAAAAGGCTTCAGATGGCAGGCAACCGCCCGATCGCTCTCATCGGCGGCGGAACGGCTATGATCGGCGATCCGTCGGGAAGAACGGATATGCGCTCGATGATGACGAAGGAAACCATTCAGCACAACTGCGATTGCTTCAAGAAGCAGATGGAGCGCTTTATCGAATTCGGAGAAGGCAAGGCTATGATGGTCAACAATGCCGATTGGCTTTTAGACCTCAACTATGTCGATGTTCTCCGCGAAGTCGGCGCTTGCTTCTCCGTCAACAATATGCTCCGTGCGGAGTGCTATAAGCAGAGAATGGAGAAGGGTCTTTCCTTCCTTGAATTCAACTATATGATAATGCAGTCCTATGACTTCTATTATATGTATCAGAAGCTCGGCTGCAATATGCAGTTCGGCGGCAACGATCAGTGGAGCAATATGCTCGGCGGAACAGAGCTTATCAGAAAGAAGCTCGGCGAGGATGCCCACGCAATGACGATCACGCTTCTCCTCAACTCCGAGGGCAAGAAGATGGGCAAGACCGCTCGCGGCGCAGTCTGGCTCGATCCCGAGAAGACGACTCCGTTTGAGTTCTATCAGTATTGGAGAAATGTCGACGATGCTGACGTTATGAAGTGCATCAGAATGCTTACGTTCATCCCGATCGAAGAGATCGACGAGATCGAAAAATGGGATGACAGCCGCATCAACGAAAAGAAGGAGCTCCTTGCATATGAGCTCACCGCTCTCGTCCACGGCGAGGAAGAGGCAGGCAAGGCTCGCGATGCCGCAAGAAGCCTTTTCTCCGGCGGCGGAGATGATTCCAATATGCCTACAACAGAGCTTGATGCCGCAGATGTCGGTGATGGCGTCGGAATTCTCGATCTTCTTATGATGTGCGGTCTTACCCCGTCCAAGGGCGAGGCGAGAAGACTCGTCCAGCAGGGCGGCGTTGCGCTCGACGGTGAGAAGGTCGCGGCGGCAGACTTTGTCGTTACGGCGGACGTTCTCAAGGCAGGCGTCAAGATCAAAAAAGGCAAGAAGGTTTTCCACAAGGCTATTATAAAATAACAAAAAACACCCAAATGAGGAGCTTTTTTGTTATTTTA
>JAZSHZ010000301.1:0-9463 GCA_045533555.1 Eubacteriales bacterium | reverse complement strand
TGTTGAACAAGAGCTTTTGATATTTTGGGGATAAATTATTCGGCAGGGGTTTCGGCTTCTTCCTCTTCGGGAGCAGCTTCCTCAACCGCGGGGATTTCTTCCTCAGCCGCAGGAGCTTCTTCAATAATTTCGGGAGCCTCTTCGACCGTTTCGGGGATGATTTCAGCCTCAACATCAACGGGAGCTTCTTCAAAGGTCTCAACCTCGGCCTCAACGGTTTCGCCCTCTTCCGTTTTGAGCTTTCTGTTTATCTCGGCGACGTTCTTGCAGAGAAGAACGAGCATGAGAATAAGCTCATAAACAAGGCGAAGTGCAAGCGGGCCGACAACAGCGAGCGCAATGCCGCCGAAGAAGTTGGAAAAGAACTGACCCCATACCCATGAACCGAAATAACCGTAGTCTATGGCGATTTCAACGTTTTTAACCAATTCGATGACGTTGCCGACTGTCGCGCCGAGAAGGCCGACGGTTATGCACGAAATGGAAGCGACCGCAAAGACGGCTTTGAGGACAACTTCGAGATATAATTCCTTGAAATTGAAATAATCATGCAAAAACTGAGTGATTCTCTTTCGGAAAGTCCCGTCAAGTCTTGCGGGGAGAACCTTGATATAGAGAAGCACGGTCAATGCGATTGCGGCAAGAATGCCGACCACAGTTGCAAATGTCATAATATCAAACCTCTTTTCCGTTTGTTTTGTTAATTTGAGTATAAATCAAAATGCGAATTTTGTCAATTAAAATGTCAGCGAGCGGATGACTCCGAGCATATCCTTCCTGAATTCGGAATGCGCGCCCGGAAGCTCCGTATATGTTGCAAAATATGCCTTTTTGCCCGCGAAATAGATAATTTCCGTGATTTCGTTTTCGTTGTAAGTATAGGAAATGACCGTTGCTTCCTTATCACCGATGAGCTCGGTTGCGAAGCTTTCGACCTTGATTTTCATTCCGTCAGCCGCCATATCATCGACAAAGCTTTCCTCGGTTATTTCGCCGACCTTGCGCTTCGTCTGTATCGTCGCGGACGAGCCGGAAACGGAATCCATAATGACAAAATCAACATCGTGGGAAAGCGAGCTCAGCTCATATTCCTCGGGGTAGGAGACCGTGTAGCCGTTTTTGGATTCAAACTCCGTCATAACCTTTGAAGGCGCCGCTTCGCCGCCCGCGCAAGCCGCAAGAAGCGATGCGATGAGGAGCGCGGAAAGAATAATTGCAATCTGTTTTTTCATATCTTTTTTTATCCCTCTCTGAAAATAGTATAACAGATATATTTTAGCAGAAATCCCCCTGCTTGGCAAGAGAAATGAAGAATTAAGAATTGAGGTGTTTTGCATTCGCAAAACGATTTGAATTTTTACGGTGCATCATAAATGCTGCACCCTACGGCGGGGGGTTCTACTCAGCCCGAAAATATGCAAAAACAACGCGGGACGTCGAGGACGCCGTCCCCTACGACGAAAATTGAATTTTCCCGCAACCCACGCATTCCCACCGAATTGCGGGTGACGTACAAACCCCGTAGGGCGCGGCGGTTTCCGACGCGCCGCCGTTTCCCTTACAGCCATAAAAAAACACCGTGAGGTTGCACGGTGTTTGTTTTTTTGGCTGCGAGCAGGTCTGTAAGCCGAGTTCTGTCGTGGACAGTCATCTATCTACGCGACGTGTTGCCACGGCGCTTTAGCCACCTACCCGAGGACAGCCGGGCCAGCCTTAAGTCCTCCTATGCGGTGTTGCTCCGGATAGAGTTTGCAGGATGAGACAGTTCCCTGCTCACCCGTGAGCTCTTACCTCACGTTTCCACCCTTACCGAACCGCAAGCGGTTCGGCGGTATATCTCTGTTGCACTTTTCCTGAAGTCGCCTTCGGCGGGCGTTACCCGTTATCCTTGCCCTGTGGAGCTCGGACTTTCCTCATGCGTCACCTTTCGGCATAGACGCACGCGACTGCCCGACCTACTCGCAGGCTATATTATAATCCATTTTCCGCAAATCGTCAAGGTATGCGACAAATAGCGTAATATATTTCTAATATTGCCGTTTTTCTGTGTTATACTGACCGTAATAACAAAAAGGAGTGGTATCCATGGACTTCATTTCAAATTGGATAACGATTGAGGATTTCAAAGACCTTAAGCCGATCAATATCTTTCATAAGGAGCGCGGCGAGAAGCCCGCAGAGACGACGGAATTTCAAAATTACCACATTCATTTCAGGAAGAAATTTATGCTTTCAAATGCGGAGAACATAAAGATAAATATCTCCGCTGACGATTATTATAAGCTTTATGTAAACGGGAAATTTGTATGTCAGGGCCCCGCACCCGCATATCCCGCAAATTATAAATACAACTCGGTCGCCCTCTCCGATTTCCTCACCGTGGGCGAGAATATCATAGCCGCCCACATCTATTATCAGGGGCTCATAAACCGCGTCTGGGTCAGCGGTGACAACAGATGCGGGCTCATCGCGGATGTTTTCGCAAACGGTGAATATCTCTTCGGAACGGATGAAACATGGCTCTGTTCGCGCGCGAAGGAATTTTCGGGCAAAATCTATGCATATGACACGGCATTTACGGAGAATATCGATTTCCGACTCATCGAAAAGGGATGGCGCGAGCTTTCCTTTGACGATTCGGCATATTCCCCCGCTGTCTGCGTATCGGGAGAAGACTATACCTTCTGCGATGCGCCGACGCCGACCGTCGCAGTCTATGACAGAGCACCGGAAAAGGTCATTGACCTCGGCGGCGGAAACTGGTTCATCGATTTCGGGAAAGAACTCATTGGAAGGCTTTATCTTGAGGCAAAGGGAAATCGCGGAGATAAAATCCGCATCCTCTGCGGAGAAGAGACGGTTGAGGGGAATCCTCACCTCGCCCGCTCTGAAATGCGCTGCAACTGCAGCTATGATGAGGTGCACACTCTCTCGGGAGAGCTCGATAAGCTCGAATATTTCGATTATAAGGCTTTCCGCTATGTCAACGTCATTGCGCCCGAGGGTACGGTTGATGAAAAATCCTTCCGTATATCGGTCAACCATCATCCCTTCCGCGATATACGCCGAATAAAATCCGATATTCCGCACCTTGAGGATATATGGCGGCTTTGCCGCAACACGATAAAATATGCCTCACAGGAGCATATCCCCGATTGTCCATCGCGCGAGCGCGGGCTTTATAGCGGCGATTTCACGATAACGGGCCCTGCCCACTATTATCTCACGGGCGACCTTGAGTATTACCGCAAGGGGCTTTTGGATTTCGCAGACACGGCAAGCGTATGCCCGGGTCTTATGGCAGTTGCAAACAGCTCTCTTATGCAGGAAATTGCGGATTATTCGCTCCTTTTCCCGCTCCATATGCTGAATTATTATAATATAACGGGCGATATTGAAACAGTTCGCGCGCTTTATCCGACGGCGCGCGGAGTGGTCGGGCATTTCAGAACCTTTGAGCGAGGAGACGGACTTATCGGAGATGTCCGGGATAAATGGAATATGGTTGACTGGCCGGATTGCGACCGCGATGGCTATGATGCATATATAGACCGCGATACGGACGGAATCTCCTGTCATAACGTCATCAATGCATATTATATCGGCGCGAGAAGGACGGTGAATGAGCTTGCAAAAATTCTCGGAAAATCCGATTATGATGACACAAGCGCCGCAGAAAAGGCATTTTATGATGCATTCTATGATGAAAAGACGGGCCTCTTCTGCGACAGCGAAGAGAAGACTCATTCCTCGCTCCATTCAAACGTCCTCCCCTTCTTCTTCGGAATCGCAAAGGAAGAAATGCTCCCAAGGCTTAAGGAATTTATGCTTGAAAAGCAATTCGCCTGCAGCCCCTATGTCGCATATTTTATGTGCAAATGCCTTGCGAGAATCGGCGCATATGAGGAAGAGCTTGCGCTTCTTGCAAACGAGAGCGGGCGCGGATGGGTGAATATGATCCGAGAGGGAGCGACGACGTGCTTCGAAAGCTGGGGCGCAGACACAAAATGGAACACAAGCCTCTGCCATCCCTGGTCCTGCGCGCCGATACCGATAATCTGCGAAGACCTCGCGGGAAAATTCGGAATTGAGGTCGAGAAGATATAATTTTTGTCGGTTTGATACCAATATATGGTCTTTTTTGCCAAATCGCAACCGAAGATTTAGTGTTTTATGCAATATTTTTGAAAAAATCAAAAAAACTATTGATTTTTGCGGCACAATGTGATATTATATATCGTGCTATTTAATGAGTGAGTAACGCAAATACCGAAAGAGGTGAATTTCATGAAGGCAGGATTGCATCCCGATTACAAGCAGACAACAATTACCTGTGCATGCGGCGAGGTTATAGAGACGGGCTCCACAAAGGAGAACATCAAGGTTGAAATTTGCTCAAAGTGCCATCCGTTCTATACCGGCAAGCAGAAGCTTGTTGATACAGGCGGCCGTGTCGATAGGTTCAACAAAAAGTTTGGTTTGTCCCAGGACAAGTAATTTAATTACGCCAAATATAACCGAAGCTGTTTTCAGCTTCGGTTTTTGTTGTATATGAGCAAAATTTGTGATAGAATTAAAATATCACAGAGCGGAGGTTTTTTATTATGCGTAAAATTCGTCTCGGAAAAACAAACCTATATGCAACCGAGGTTTCCTTCGGTGCCCTTCCCATACAAAGGATATCGCGCGATGATGCGGCAAGGCTCCTGCGTCTTGCTTATGACCGCGGAGTGAATTTCTTTGACACCGCAAATTTCTATACCGACAGCGAAGAAAAGATTGGCTATGCACTGAGTGATGTGCGCGACAAAATTATCCTCGCCACAAAGTCATACACTGACAGTCTCGATTTTGTGAAGAACAATCTTGAGCAGAGCCTGCGTATGATGAAGACCGATTATATCGACATCTATCAGCTTCATAACCCCGCAACGCTTCCCGATGACGATATGCTCACCTTCCTCGATAAGGCAAAGCGCGACGGCAAGATTCGCCATCTCGGTATTACCAACCACAGAATCAAGGTCGCAAACGCGGCTCTCGATACAGGCCTTTTCGACACGATGCAGTTCCCCTTCTCGCTTCTTGCGGGTGATTGCGATGTTGAGCTCGTGAAGCGTTGCGAGCGCGAGGATATCGGCTTCATTGCGATGAAGGCGATGTCGGGCGGGCTTATCTCCGATGCGGAGGCGGCATTTGAATATATCAGAAAATTCCCGAATGTTGTTCCGATTTTCGGAATGCAGAAGGAGGAAGAGCTTCTCGAATTCCTCTCCTATGCAGAGCGCGAGCCGAGCTTTGATGACGGCATGCAGAAGAGAGTTGATGAGCAAAGAGCGCTTCTCGCAGGTGATTTCTGCCGCGGCTGCGGCTATTGCCAGCCCTGCCCCGTGGGTATCGATATCTGGCAGTGCGCGAGAATCAGCCTGATGATTGGCAGAGCGCCTTCCGCACCGTGGCTCGGTGAAAAATGGAGAGCGGAAATGGATAAGATCAAGGATTGCATAAACTGCGGCTCCTGCAAATCCAAATGCCCCTATGGGCTCGATACACCCGCGCTTCTTCGCCGCGAGCTTGAGCGATATGATAAGCTTTATGCGGAGGCGCATAAGAATGATTGATTTCGGAAATGACTGGAATGAAGCTCTCAAAGACGAGTTTGAAAAGGAATATTACATAACTCTCCGTAATTTTCTTGCAGAAGAATACAAAAAGTATACGATTTATCCCGATATGTATGACATATATAATGCTCTTCGCCTGACGGCATACGGAGATGTCAAGGTGGTCATACTCGGTCAGGACCCTTACCACGGCGAAGGTCAGGCACACGGTCTCGCGTTTTCCGTCAAGGACGGAATCGCGCTTCCGCCGTCGCTTCGGAATATGTATAAGGAGATATATGAAGAGACGGGAAATCCCCAACCCGAATCGGGAGACCTCACGCGATGGGCAAAGCAAGGTGTGCTTCTTCTCAACACGGCGCTGACTGTGCGGGCAGGAGAGGCGAATTCCCACAGCGGAAAAGGCTGGGAGATTTTCACGGATTGCGTCATAAAAAAACTCAACGAGCGGGAAAAGGCGGTAGTATTTTTGCTCTGGGGCAGAAACGCGAAGACGAAGGAAGCGCTTATAACGAATCCGCAGCACAAGGTTTTCACCGCAGCGCACCCGAGCCCACTTTCGGCGCACAACGGCTTTTTCGGCTGCGGCCATTTCAACGCCGCAAACCGCGAGCTGATTCTCTCGGGAGAAATGCCGATAATATGGTAGAAACATTTCGTCAAAGACAGGTCTTTGACGACGGGATTGCACTCTGCTTCAGCGCACTCGCTTATGCTCGCACGTTTGCAGAGCGAGAGGAGATTTTTTCAAGGCGCATGTCCTTGAAAAAATCATATTTGGATCAATTTGCATCTGCGGATGCAAATCAAAAAGGACATAACAACCCAAATTCAATATAAAGGAGTCAAAAAACAATGAGCTTTGCAAAAGGAACATACGGCGGTTTTGAGCTTTTCACGCTCAAGAACAAAAACGGAATGCAGGCGGATATTCTTTCCGTCGGCGCATCCATCGTCAACCTCATCGTCCCCGATAAGGACGGCAATTTCCGCGATGTCGTTCTCGGCTATGCAAACGGAGAAGACTATCGCAAGCCGGGCCCGAACCACGGCGCTGTCTGCGGCAGAGTCGCAAACAGAATCGAGAATGCAGAATTTGAGCTTAACGGAAAAATCTATAAGACCTCGATCAATATGAACGGCAAGCACACCATCCACGGCGGCGGTGAAGAGCAGCTTGCGCGCCGCGTTTTCTCCTATAAATCAAACACGGAAAACTCCGTCACGCTCACAGTCCTTCTCCCTGACGGCGAGAACGGCTTCCCCGGAAATATGACGGTCGACGTCACATACACTCTTTCCGATGAGAACGGGCTTAAGATTTCATATCTTGCATCTGCCGATGCGGACACGGTAATCAACCTCACGAACCACGCATACTTCAATCTCCGCGGCCATGCTTCGGGAAGCATCCACGATCATATTATGACGATGTATGCGGACACATATTCTCCGCAGAATGACGATAAGATGGTTTACGGCGTTCTTCATCCGCTGCCGGAGGAATTTGATTTCCGCGCACCGAAGGCATTCGGCAAGGATATAGACAAGGAGCATAAGCAGCTCGGTCTCGCGGGCGGCTATGACCATGCGTGGACGGTCAGAAACGACGGAAGAAACCTCGTCAAGTGCACGGAGGTCTATTGCCCCGAATCGGGAATCAATATGACTGTTCTCACGAACTCGCCGACGATTCTCCTCTATACGGGAAATTCGCTCCCGGGTGTTGACTATCCCGCAAAGGGCGGCGCAACCTACGGTCCGCGCGGCGCGTTCTGCCTTGAGACGGGCTTCTATCCCAACTGCCTCAAATTCCCGCAGTTCAATCAGGGCTATCTCAAGCTCGGCGAGGTCTTCGATTATGAGACCGAATATGTTTTTGACGTAAAATAAAAAATTTAAAATATTTTTCCCGATGGGAGCGATAAACCGCTTTCATCGGGAATTGTTTTATGTGTTAAAACATCAAGGGGAGGAATTGTCTATGTCGGAAACAATCAAAATCACTATCCCGATGCAATATACCGTGAAGGAATATTACATACGCGGAAGGGCGGATAAAATCAGGGAGCAGGTCCTCTGCCGCAAGCACAAGCACATCCTCGGCATGATCGAGTATGCTGACGGAAATGCCGCGCTCTCATATAAATGCGCGATATGTCCGCATTGCGGGAAGAGGCATCTTCTCCATACCGTTCCTCCGAGAGACGGCTATCCTTCGAGAGAAAGCATAGAAAACTGGGCGACGGGGCAGAGCTCGTTCTTCGCCGAATACGGTGCGAAGCACCTGACTCTTGCCGGGGACGTCATTTTACCCGATATCCTCGCCTGCAAGAAATGCGGAAAGATAAGCGACAAGGGAGATTTCGAGAAAAGAATTATAATTACATCGCGCCGCGGAAAAATCAGCATAAGTGTTCCGATAGATAATATGTTTGAGTTTCTGATCAATGCGACGAATTTGGTGGTAACGCTCACTGCGCCGTTTATCTACACGCAGGAAATAACCTTCAATTTCCAAAACGGACATACGTTTTTCTCCGTCCGGGACCACGAGGGAAAATCCGTCTACACGCGTGATATAACGACGTGCGGTGACGATATGTTCCTCGGAAGCGGGTTGCCCGAAGCCTTATGTATGCCTGAGGTCAGGAAGGCTGTGCGAAAGAAATTCGAGGAATACGGAGAGCTTTCATTTGAGGATAAGGAGCTCAATTTCGAAAAGCTCATTCTTGCGACGCGCTTTGTCGGATATCCGCGCGATTTCTACAGGAAACTGCCGTTCAAGCTCGGCACGAAGAAAATCTATCCCGAGCTCAGGAGTGCGGCGAAGCTCATAAGAAAAGCGAAGAATCTTCCGAAGGTATATGAGAGTGCGGGGCTTCCGAAATGCAAATCGATCCGCCGCAAAGTTTTCTCGGATCCCGCGATTATGTTCTATTTGCGCGAATTGAAGAGCGTTTGCGATGCAGTTGGAAACATTGATTTGATTTCAACCGCGTTCTCTCGGGGTGGAATGTATCTTTTTCTTGCGAGGTTGACGGCATACCCCGAGGCTTTAAGGTATATTTCAGATTGCGTAAAGATGGGAAATATGAAAAAGATTGCCCGCATAATGCTTGGCCGGTTGTATACGATGGAGAGATGCTTCGGCGATTGCATCCGCTATGCGGCGATGTCGCAAAGTGCAAGGCAATATCTTCTTGGTTGCCGGACCTACAGTAAGAATGATGAGACTTATATTCTCCGTTGTGTTCTTCCTTCTCACCCGATTCATACACCGTATGCCAATTTATCCGAGGGAAGATACGCGGGATATGATTTTGAATGGCTCATAACAACGGAGGACTATCGCCTCGCGGGTAAGATTATGCACAATTGTCTTGCCGATTATGAGGAGCCGGTCATGGTTATGAAAAAGGGCGGAGAATATGTAGCGGCATTTTCGCTGGAATCGGAGAATTCCGTCGGTCAGGCTTACCTCAGCGGGAACAAAAATATAAGATTTGACAGCGCGGCACTCGCTGCACTCGAAAAGTGGGCGCTGAAAAACAAAGTGAAGTTCCGCATCCCGAGATATGATGACTATGATTTTTTCAATGAGGAACCGGCATAAAATAAAGGCGCAACCCTTTTGCGGTTGCGCCGCAGACTGTCGAAAAAGGCACAAGAACACAAGCGGAGGTTTTATATATAGAGAATGATCTATGTGTCGTTCTGTCTCAAATTTTCACAAAACCAATTTACAAAAAAACGGAGAATTGTATATAAAACGCCTTGAAACATCAAATTTCAAGGCGTTTTCCGCTTGTTTTGTTCAAACCTCACCTCTCGACGTA
>JAZSHZ010000050.1:0-1902 GCA_045533555.1 Eubacteriales bacterium | reverse complement strand
CTTCGGATCGAAAATATACGGTTCGTTTCTCACCGCATTGATGCCTGCGACAAAGCCCGAAGAACAGCTCTCTATATAGCCCTCGACACCCGTCATCTGACCTGCAAACCAAAGCATCTCATCCCCCTTGACGGAATAATCTGCATTGAGAATTCCGGGAGATTTTATATATGTGTTTCTGTGCATGACTCCGTATCTCACGAATTCGGCATTGCGGAGCGCCGGAATCATTGAGAAAACGCGCTTCTGCTCACCGAATTTGAGATGAGTCTGAAAACCTACTATATTGAAAAGAGTGCCCTCGCGGTTGTCGCGTCGAAGCTGAACGACCGCATAAGGCGTCTTCTCTGTCTTAGGGTCGCGAAGTCCGACAGGCTTGAGCGGCCCATAGCGCATTGTGTCAAAGCCACGTCGCGCCATTACTTCAATGGGCATACAGCCTTCAAACACCTTATCATCCTCAAAGCCATGCACCTCCGCGCTCTCTGCGCGGCAAAGCTCGGAATGGAATGCGCGGTATTCCTCCTCATTCATCGGGCAATTGATATAGTCCGCGCTTCCCTTATCATATCTCGATTTGAAATACGCGCTCTCCATATCAACACTTTCAAAGGTCACGATAGGCGCCGCCGCATCGAAAAATCCGAGAAACTCGCGACCGCCGAAATATTCTCTTATCGATTCCCCGAGCGGCTCGGAGGTAAGCGGACCTGAGGCGACTATGAGCGGTCTCTCCTTCGGAAGAGAGGTTATCTCGCGCTCAACGACCTCTATATTCTTATGATTTCTTATCTTATCGGTTATATATTCCGAAAAGGCTTCGCGGTCAACCGCGAGAGCTCCGCCCGCTTCGACGCGCGTTGCATCCGCCGCCTGCATTATGAGAGAGGAAAATCTTCTCATTTCCTCCTTCAGCAGGCCAACGGCATTTTCAATGCTTGCCGCGCGGAGAGAATTCGAGCAGACAAGCTCGCCGAATTTATCCGACTTATGGGCAGGCGTCTTCTTTTCGGGTTTCATTTCAAAGAGCGTGACGGAGAAACCTCTCTCCGCAAGCTGCCACGCCGCTTCACAGCCGGCAAGCCCCGCTCCTATAACATATGCATCACTCATCGGGAACTACTCACTTTTCTCTGCAGCCTTTGCCTTCTTAGTTGTCTTTTTTGCCGCAGTTTTCTTTGCGGAAGGCTTCTTCGAAGCAGTTTTCTTTGAAGAAGCTTTTTTCGTCGTCTTTTTCGGCGACTCTTCCTTCTTTTTATATTCCTGCGGCTCATATTTTTCGCAATCCGGGTTTGCGCAGAACATCTTCTTCGGACCTCTTCCCGAGCGCTTATAAAGCGTCTTTCCGCAGACCTCGCACTTCTCCTTCTGCGGAACATCCCATGTCATAAACGTGCATTCCGGGAAATTCTCACAGCCGTAGTATGCATAGCCGTTCTTCGATTTCTTCTTGAGGATCTGACCTCCGCAGGTCGGGCATTCGCCCGGAGTCTTTTCGACGATCGCCATAGTGTTCTTGCATTCGGTATAGCCCGGGCACGCAAGGAATTTGCCGAATCTTCCCGATTTGACGACCATATTTCTGCCGCACTTATCGCAGATGATATCCGTGACCTCATCGGGAACGGAAAGACATTTTCCTTCAAGCGCTATTTCAGCCGCTTCAAGCTCTGCGGCAAACGGACCGTAGAAATCAGAAAGAGTCTGCTTCCATTCCTTCGTTCCCTCTTCGACTTCGTCAAGCTGCGCCTCCATATGCGCGGTAAATTCAACGTCTATGATATCGGAGAACTGATCCATCATAAGGCTGTTTACAACCTCGCCGAGCGGAGTCGGCTTTAAGTTCTTGCCGTCTTTGATTACATATTCGCGGTCGAGTATCGTCGAAATCGTCGGCGCATA
>JAZSHZ010000236.1:0-4588 GCA_045533555.1 Eubacteriales bacterium | reverse complement strand
ATCAGGGATAGTTACATTCCGCTCCCATATTTCCTCATAATACTTTGTGAGCACCCCGTCTATAATCTCAAATGCCATATCAATTCTCCTTTCCTGCATCTGATGACATCAGTATATCATAACGAATGTACTAAAAAGGGGGCAACTGTTAAACCAAAGACTATTTGAAAATGTCAACATAAAAATCTTATCCGTTTGTGCCTGCACCTTTAGTCACCCCGCCTTTTTGATCGAAATTTTATCGAATAGTGCTTGCTTTTCTTCTTCCAGCTTTTCGATTTTCTTCTCTATACCTGAACAATACTGAATTTGACTTTTGAGGTTTTCTTTCTTTTTCTCAAGCTCGTCATAACGCTTTTCAAGATAAGCAACTTGTTTCCTGAACTTTTCAAAGAAGTTTGAAAGACGCGTTTTGTTTCCTGAAACACTATCACTAAATTCAACATAATATTCCGTTCCCAAGCGTTCAAACACAATAAACTGCTTTTTTTCAGATTGCGTGTGAGGGAACGAGACGGTAAATTCTCCGATTTCCGCAATCTTTCTGTCGGGTGAAAAGGCCCCCAGCTTTGATGTGATGATTTCTGCGGTCAACAATAAACATGCTTTCAATTCGATAAGATTGTTCTCCACATATTCTAAATTTTGAGTGGTTTTCTCCCGCATTACAGCAAGCTGCTTTTGTTCTTCTTCAACTCGCCTGATATCAAGCTTAGCGGTTTCTTTTTGCATAATTTCCTGACGGAGAACAAGACGTGCATTGCGCAATGAGTTTTCCTTTTCCACATATTCCTTCATAAGAGGTTCAGACAACGCAAGTGCCTTCACTTGAGCATAATTCAACTCATCGTTTGTAAAATCCTCAATACTGCGTGTGGTACTGTTTCCGCTAAGGAATTGAGATATGAAGTGCTGTTTCGTCTGAAGGATCTGCCAGGAGTAAGAATCAAAGCTTCCTTCAACGATATATCTGTAAATTTTCACCTCATCGTTTTCATTGCCTCTCCGCAAAATTCTTCCTTCGCGTTGGACCATATCGGCAGGTCTCCAGGGAACGTCGATGTGATGAATCGCCTTCAGCTTTGTCTGCACATTCGCGCCAATTCCAAGCTTGAAGGTAGAACCTATCAATATCCGCACCTTTCCCGAGTTTACCGCATCATAAAGCCTGACCTTTTGCTCCTCGTTTTTACACGAATGGATAAAAGCAATTTCCGCACTCGGTACACCACATTCAACAAATCGTGCCTTCAGATCCTTATATACGCTGTACCGCGAATTTTGAGGAGTAGCGTAATCACAAAAGATGAGTTGAGAACAACCGTCATAATTTTTGTAAATATCCATTACATTTTCAATGCAATGATAGATTTTACAATGCTTATCATATGGCTGTTCTTCATCTACAAGTGCAAGGGAAAGAGCCGCTTTACGTCCGTCCGTACTGACCTTCAGCATATTATCTTCGGACTTTCCTACCTTTTCACGGATATTTTTAGTTCGCTTATACAGCTTTTGCATGTATGCGTCAAGCTCGGGTCCTTTTTCAATGACAACGTCATTGTAACCGAGAAAGTCAGGCAATCCCTCCGGAGTTACATTATGAAAAATAGAGATCTGACCAAACATTTTTGCAAGCTCCGGAAGGTTAAAAAACTCCTTAAAGCGTTCTACAATTCTGAAGCCCGATGCATCCACATCAACCTCGCAAACACTCTCGATGCGTGCAAAGCTTTTCGCCCAGTTATCAAATCTTTCCAAGCCCTTTGCTTTCAATTCGTCATATTGCAGGAAGCACTGCATAGTATAGGTATCTGCAATTGAATTGCAAAGAGGGGTTCCCGTAGCAAATACAACACCTCTGCCACCATTACTCTCCTGAACACAGTGTGCCTTATGAAGCATCGCAAGACACTTTTCCGATCCCTTGGCATTGATACCCCGAATGAATTTCATTGATGTTCGCAACGGAATGTTTTTGAAGTTATGTGCTTCATCCACAAACAACGTATTGATGTCAAGGTCATTAAAGGAAATCGAGGTCGGAGATATTCCGGAAGAGGTGATCAGCGAGTTCATTGTTTTCTTGACATATTCTGATTCTCTTTGGATGCTATTGATGGCATTAGGAAAATTGATGCGGTGAAGTTCGTTTATGCGCGCTTCAAATCCTTTTATCGTGTTTTGCATTTCTTCAAGAAGATAGTCGAAGGAGAGAGGGATCATATCAAAACAGCTGTACGCAATAATTACGCCGTCATAATCTTCCTTCTGAATTTGCGAAAGTACTTTGTTGCGCTTTTCGGGAGTGAACGACTTAGGTTCTACTGCTAAAACCTTAGCTTTGGGATAAAGATCGGTAAACATTTTCTCCCATTGACCGACAATGTTATTAGGCACAACAAACATATTTTTTCGGGAAAGACCGCTTTTACGCATTTCCATAGCCGCAGCAATCATTATGTATGTTTTTCCGGCACCAACGTCAAAAGAAAGGAGGGTATTGGGGGTTGAAATGATTTTTTGAACAGCGTTCTTTTGATAATCAAACAAGGTGATATCGGGATTCTTTCCGTCGAATTCAATGTTGCTTCCGTCATAGAACGGTAATTCGTATTCCCCGAAAATGCGGTTATACGCCTCTTCAACCTCCCAGCGTCTATCCTCATCCTTCCATATCCATTTCCTGAAAGCTTCCTGGATAGCCTTTTGCTTTTCAATTGCGGCAATGGTTTCTGCCTCATTAAATTTTGTTCCGTCGTGTATCCTGATCTGACGCAGATTCAGCGTACATTCAAGAATCTGCATAGCGTTAAAACGCTTTGTCCCATAGATTGAAACCAGCTCGGGATGTGTATAGTCTTTGTATTTTTCTACATGCCAGTATCCTGTTATTTTTTCGTGTTGAACAATGGGAATTTTCTTATCAGGAACCGATATCCTTAAATTCGCATCGTATTTGTAACAGTATCGCTGGGGCACTTTAATTACTTCTAAAGCAAATTGCGAGATAATTTCTGCAGATACCCATGGGACCCCAAGAGATACCTCAATGTCGGTGTAGAGGATATTGTGAAACTGCTGCTGTCTGCTTCTGTGTTCTTCTTCCACACGAGCAGCATATTCTTCCTTCAACCGTTTCTTCTCAACTGCTCGTTTATAAATAGCCATCCATTTATCCAACGTAAATTCCGCAAGATTTTCTTCGGATAGTCGGTCAATCATTTCATCTTCGGGGGAGAAGGATTCCGTAAGCCCGTCCGACTCGTTTGTGTTTCTGATCGTGTAATCCTCGGCATCGAAAATTGAATAGTCCCTGTTCAACAGCTCCGCAGCAATTTGTTTACCAAGCAACGAGGATTCAACATCCGATGCTATCCTTTCGCAGAGAAAAGGCTTTTCCTTCTGTGCATAAAGGGGCAGCTTATTTTGAAGGAGAATGTTCTTCAGTTCAATTTTCCAAAGCAGTGCCAATTGTTTAAGACGGCTGACAGATTTATTGGGCTTGGCAGAACGAATCAATTTGATCTCATACTGTTCTACAGCGAAAATGCCCCATTCGTCAGGAATATGCGATTCGACAGATTTAATGTGAGACATTCCTACAACAATATAGTTCTGATCGAAAAAATGATTATATGCGACTATTTGCCTCGGTAGCCGTTCGTAGTTATCGCTGTCGCTTTTGATTTCAAAGCCGGTCAGCTTATCGGTTACAAGCATCAGATCGCAAATAGACGATCCTACACTTTTTTCTTGATAGATTCTATATTCGTTATGCTGAATTTTCAGATATTCAATCAGTATTTTTCGTATTTCCTTGTCCTGCATATTGATGCTCCTTTATAAACTTGACGCATTTATTATTTCTGTTATATCCTAACCTGACATCGATATTTCATTCCCTTTTAATTAGCAATAAATCATCAGGTAGCGACGGTTGAACTACTTTGGTCAAATCATCTTTTTTCATATTTTAACCTCCTATGCATCTGCATCCCTTTTCATAAAATCCACTTTATTTTCCGTTCCTTATGTTTTCTTATTATCGCCCAAGCTACCTTTTGGGGATCTGTCTGTTTTTCTACCATTCTGCCTTTTACCCTGACTTCGCTTCGATATTCAACGGTGTCTCCTATAGTAAGTGTAGCGCAGTCTATGTACCACAAACAGGACATTTAAATCAGAGCGATTAAACATAAGCGTAAGTAAACAAAGCCGCCTGCATTTCTGCAGGCGGCTTCCCCATCAATTCACTTTTAAAACCACGCGATATATGTATATCGAAAATTCATCAATCAGTCGTTATAACGCTATCATATCCCCCTATACAAAGCCTCGCAACCCCTACGCAGTAAGGAAAAATTCGTACTTTACCTTAACCTTATGACCGCTTGCAATCCTGATATTTCTCTGGAATTCAAAAGTTCGTATGGGCTGGCACGGTTTAACCATCTGACCGCCTACACTACCTGCCTGCTTAGATGTGAGGTCACCGTTGTAACCATTTTCCTTAAGATTTACGCCTACTTCATTTGCAGCCTGCATCTTGATAGAGTTTAATGCAGCCTTGTTCTTCTTATTACTT
>JAZSHZ010000158.1:0-2102 GCA_045533555.1 Eubacteriales bacterium | reverse complement strand
CTCAACTCCCATTGTGTGCGGTGATGTATGCATGATATACGGATCGCAATAGAGCCATGCCGCTGTCATATTTGTTGTGGTCACACTTCCGAAACGTCCGCCACAGAAACGTGCGTTTGTTCCGAGGTATGCCCAGTTCTGACCGGGATCTGTGGGGTCAGTCGGATATACCTTATACTCCGGATTCCATACAGATGTATATGTGTTGTTCACATAATCTGACGGAGTTCCGCTTCTTGTGAGTATTTCAAGGGTGTCGCTGCTTGTCTTGACATCCGGACGTCCTGCTTTTGTGAAGCTGTATGTTATCGAAAGCTTCTCCGGTTCTGCCGCAAGTGCAGGTGTCGGAATCACAGTGGCAGGAATCATTCCGATAATCATTACTGCCGTAAGGATCATTGCCAATAATCTGTTTTTCTTCATAACTGTTTCTCCCTTCACTATGTTTTCGCAATATATACTATACTGTACTATGAAGTTTACATTAAAAACAAACTCCTTGTAAATATAAAAATTGCCATATCGTCCGAGATTTTTAAAAAATGCCATGCTCCCGAAAGCGAGAACATGGCATTTGCGCTTATTTATCTTTCTGCACTGTAAGCGATTCTGATTATACCGTTATCGTTGTATACAACGTATGCGCGCACTGCCGAAACATCGAAGGATGTGTCGGGTGTCATAGCGGAGAACTGTGTCGCACCGAGAACGGAAACGGCTTTATAAACCGTACCGCCCGAGAGCGAAAGTCCGCTTCCTCCGAAGAGGATTCCGCGCTCAAGAATCTGCTTTCCTTCAAATCCGACAAGCTCCATCATATATGCGTTCGCACCGCCATCGTTTCTTACCGAAGCGTCAATAATGACGGACGGGAAGGCGGAGGGTGCAGATGCTGCATAGTTTGCGGTAATTGTTGCATCATCCCATGCGTAGAATGAATATACGGAGTTGTAACTTACCACCTGACCATCACGAGTCCAATGACTGAACACTTTACCTGACGGAGCAGCATTTGCAGTTACGGTTACCTTGTCATTGTAGCTGTACTCCGTCTTATCGGAAGTACCGCCGATGACCGTTACGGCAACAGATTCCGGAGCACCGTATTCTGCGATTGACTGAACATCGGACGTTCTGACAATCTCGGGGTAACTGCTCCACGATGTCGCAACGCCGTAACCCGTAAGATACGGAAGTGCAGGTGCGATGATTGCATCTCCGGAATTGAGGTACTTGCTTGAAACTATATTGCGGTTTGCGTTTGCAAACTCAACGAGATATCCGTTTTCCTTTTCTGCATACACTGCCATAAGCGAAATGTTGCTTGCAACCTTAAAGCTTATGTTTTCACTTGTCGAGTATACAGAATCACTTGAAAGGTTCTTCCAATATTTAAACACCTTTCCGTCCGGAGTTGTCTTGGGTGCCGTGACGGATACCGTCGTATTGACTGCAGCATCAATCTGACTTCCGACAACTGCTCCGCTGACGTTTTCAAGCACTGCTCCGCTCGTTGCGGTTATATATACCTTTGCGGTTGTGGCTTCTTCAACTCTTGCATTGGGATGTGTTATCACAAGTGTGACCTCAACGGATCTTGACTTTCCGTTGAGCGTTCCCGTAACTTTGATTTTTGCAGTACCGTCTGCAACTGCGATGATGTCTCCGCCCGAAGTCTTGAGAAGGATGTTGTCACTGTCCTCGACGATTTCCGTCGCAACGCTTCCGGCCTCTCCGTCAATCTTCTTGCTTCCGGAATACCAGGTTACTTTCGGTGAAAGCTTGCTTCCGACAGCTACCTTGCCGAAATCGGCTCCAATGCGTGTAAGCTCTGACGGCTTCTCATATTCAAGCGTGAGGTTTGCAATGTGCATAACGCCCGTCTGCTTTGCGTTGAAGAGAACAACGTATTCCTTACCCGCTTCAAGTGCAAAATCCGTTGCTCCCGAAATCGGTGCGGATGCTTTCGCATTTGTAGTTGTTGCATAGTAGTTTGCGGATGCTACTTTATAGTCACTCGCGATACCGAGACTGCCAAACGCCTTTGCTCCGATTCTCTCGGCATAGAGAAGACTTCCCGAAAGAGCAAACGGAACTATACC
>JAZSHZ010000117.1:0-2635 GCA_045533555.1 Eubacteriales bacterium | reverse complement strand
CGTCCCGCAAGCTCCCGACTTTGACCAAGTCGCAGACTATGCAAAAGAAGCAGTCGCAGCGCTTGTCAATGCAAAGCTCGTAAACGGCAAAAACGGTCTCATCGACCCGACGGCATACACAACACGCGCCGAAGTCGCAGTATTGATTCAGAGAATCCTCGATTTCGTAAAGTAAAAACAAAACAAAAACACATCGCATGGAATAAAGACCGTGCGATGTGTTTTTTATTCAATATGTTATTCATTGCGGTTGAACGATGCCGCGTATTCCGAAGGAGAAAACCCTGTCCTTTTTTTGAAGAAGCTCGAAAAATAGCTTGCGGAAGAGAAACCGAGCATTTGTGATATCTGCGTGTAATTGAGCGATGTTGTGCATAGCATCTCCTTTGCGCGGTTTAATTTGAGCTCAAGAAAATATTGCATCGGCGCGCAGCCCGCAAAGCGATAGAAGAGCTTTTGTATGGTTGAGGTGCTGACGAAGAATTGCTCTGCCATATCCTTCAGCGTCAGCGCCTTATCAAGATTCTTGTTCATATATCCGGATAAAAGGTCAAATTGCTCCTCGGCGGAGAGCTCCTTGTTGGAGCGCAATGCTGCTGTGGTTTCAAATTGAGAAAGATGAACGTCAATGAGGAAAAGCTCCATAAGATTTTTGAATTTCTGAAGCTCGAATGCATTGGCGCGCTGATGGAGGCTGACTCCGTCGCTGTAGCCCTTCGGCGGGCAGTTGATAAAGAGCCTTGCGCCGATTGTGATAAGCTCAATAAAAGCCTGCTTCTGCTTTGCATTGAGCGTTATTATTTTGTTGCAGAGTGCTGAGATATCCGAATCTGTCCCAAATCCGATAATAGATATAACGGAATGGCTTTTGCTGATATTGAGATGCAGTGTTTCGGGCGGGCAGACCATGAGCTGACCTGCCTTCAGGGAATGCAGTTTTCCGTCAATCATCAGCTTGTGCTCCTTTGTGCATTCGTTAACATAAAAGAGCTCATAAGTAGAATGCTTGTCGGGGTCCACCTCTTTTGCGAACATGGAAACATTATGAAATAATACCGACAGATGAGTGACGGATATGCAGACAGGTAAATGATGCTTGAGTTGTTCGGGCATAATCATAACACCTCATCAAATAGTATAAGTTTTTTACTGTTTTTTATATATATTTATATCCCTGAATGAAATAAAATAAACTCATCCGAGGTAATCTGAAAGCTATTCCCCGAAAAAAGTATATACTGTCGGAGAATAAAAGTCAAGACTTCGGAAAGACGTCGGAAATTTTTGGGAGGTAAAGTTATGAAAAGGAAATTGTTATCGTTATTTGTTGCGGTATGTATGGTTTTGTCCCTCATGCCGACAATCTTCGCGGCATTAGGCACAACGTATGACTACACGTTTAATCCGGGTGTAGCGAATAGCACAAAAATAAAGAACTACGGATATGAAGACACAAACAATGTGTGGGCATGGGCGGGGTCAAATCCCGCAGACAGCGGACCTGCAAATGCGTATGCGCACAAGTGGGGAATCTGCACCAATACAACTGCCAAAGGCCGTTGGCTCGCGCTGAGAATTAAAATCAATGAATCCGGAATATATTCCGCATCCCTTTTGCATGCCAAGAGTAAAAGCAACGGCGGCATAGGAAAATTATATCTTCTTCCGGGAGGCACAGCCGATATTGAATCTGCGATTTCAAACGCAACACCTATAGGTGAAGTTTCGTTTTATAACAGCGAAGCAGATGTTCCGTCAATATCCACTCCGCTCTCCGATGTGACGGTAAACATCGGTGACGAAGGGGAATATATTCTCGTCTTTTATGCATCGTCACCGGGAAATACAGGTTATCAGATGTATCCCAACACGCTTTCTCTAACAAAAAAAGCCGAGGCTCCGATTGATGAAGCTTTCGGCGATGAGGTGGATGCTCTTGTGAGCTTCTCCGTTCTCTCCGAGCAAAACGGATCAGTTTCCGTCGATGGAGATTTCAAGGTTATAGATGAGGCGCCCGTCGGAACGAAAATCACGGCAACGGCAAAGGCGAATGACGGATATGCCTTTGCATACTGGAGAAATGCCGCGGGTATGTGGCTCTCCGGCAACGCAACGGAAACCTTTGCGATAAACACGAATACAGCCGTCATCGCGGTATATGATAAAATAAACACTCAGAGCGATGAAAAAGTTTCCGTGCATTTCTACAACGGAAACGGAAGCCTTATCGAAAGCAAGAACGTTGAGAAGGGATCCGGATTCGGAGCGGTCAAAATTGCAGACCCGAATCTGACGGGCTATGTCTTTGAAAAATGGAGCGTTTCCGATGAAACGAAAATAGAGGCGCTCACTCGCGCGGTCGCGCTCTATGCGGAATCTTCCGAAACCTATGATGTAACTGTGGGCGGAGTGAAGGTCGCGGAAGGTAAGAAATATGGCGAAAGCGTGACGGTTTCTTCCGAAAACGGGGATTTCACCTGCTGGAAGCTCGGCGAGGATATCGTGAGCTATGATAAGGATTTTACCTTTGATATATACGGAGATATAACACTCACAGAGGTGTGCGAAGGCAGCGCGGAAGCGCTTCCGACGGTTGCTCTTGATGTCAGGGGCGATGAGCATTTTCTTATATACA
>JAZSHZ010000228.1:0-31156 GCA_045533555.1 Eubacteriales bacterium | reverse complement strand
GGTATATCATCAAGGGCGGCTTACCGCCCTTGTATCTCATCTCGCGTCAGCGTGTATATCATCACGGCAGAGCCGTGTATAAATCCTCCTGCGGCTTGATGATATACAACACTTCGTGTTGATGATATGCAATTCCTTCGGAATTGATGATATACAAGGCTACGCCTTGATTTGATGAGATAAGTTTACTATGAATTTATATTTTCAAAGCGCACCGCTTAAAATCATTGTATTAAAATTAGGCGTTAGTGTTCAAAAAGTCCTTAACTTTGATGAAAAGTTAAGGACTTTTTTGCTTTTCTTACTGCTCTGTTATACTCAGATATCCCGCATCTGCGAGGTAGCGGATGGCATCAACATAATCATTGATGAGTTCGTCGCTGAGCGGTCTGAAGTGGCGCGAGGATTCGACGTTATCGCCACCGGAGACCGAGAGCTTGTTTTCCCAGATTGCTTCGGTGATTATATCGCGCAGATTCTTCTTGCCGTCAATCTTGGCAACGATTGTTGCGAATGCGCCGTAGATCATAGCGTTCGGGAGCGGACGTCTCTTTTCATAAGGAAGCCTTATCAGGTCAAACGGGAAGCCTTCCGTTTCTCTTTTCGGGATGATACCTGCAAGGCGCTCAAGAGCAGGGGATGAGAATGCGCCATCCTTGGTCGGCGCGACGGAAAGCTTTTCTGCCTCCGTTGCGATTTCGGGGCATTCAACCGCGCGGGCAAAGTCGAGGATGAGCGATTTCTCGCCTGCAAGGAAATATTCCATACGCGCGCGTGAGTTCTCCTCTGCGGCGAGGTCGAGAAGCTTTTCCTTTGCGATTTCAACACATCCGGGAAGATATTTGCGGACGCTTTCCTCATCAAGGAATGCAAGTGTTGTCGTCCAGAGCGCGGCGAAGGAATATGAACGGCGCACCTTGTCGGGCTCAATGCGTTCGGGTATCCAATAGGAGCTGTGCCAATTCAGGCATTCGTCCTCTTCATAGTATATAGTCGGAATTCCGATTGTCGGATCTCCGAGAATAAGGTCATCTCCGAATTGCGTCACTGCACCCGTGCAACGTTCTTTTTCGGGAAAGACCTTCTCAAATGCATCCGCACAGAGCAAAAAGAGATAATTTCCGAAAAACGGAGAGCAATATGGGTTGAAACGCGTGGAGAAATTCTTATCGAAGGTGTATGCGGGCGGGGCATCAATGTCGAGTGCACCAAGCACTTTGCCACGAAGCTTATCCTTATAGTGATCCCAGACGGCTGCGAGACCGTAGGTCTCGGCAGAGAACACGAGCCTGACGGAGAAATTCGGAGTGCCAAGTCTCTTTATTGCCTTCGCAATTTCAATAGAAATCATAACACTGAGTGAGTTGTCGGTAAAAAACGGTTCGTAAAGATGAGCGATAAGCCAGATTTCCTTTTCGCTCTTGCCCTTGACGTATCCGCAGACGGCATCGATTTCGCCCTCGTAGCGACGGCCGTCACTCTCAACGAGGACTTCAACCTCGCCCTTTGAGAGTGCCTCGCGGAGTTTATCGGCAGTGCGCGGAGAGATGGAGTAGCCGATGAAAGGTCTGTCTTCGCTCTGAACGTGCCAATGCGCGTGGTCATCCGTTGCGGCGTTGCACCAGGTTATGCAATCGGGAGTTTCTTTTTCCATACCGCGACCGACGCAGGAATTTATGAAGCCGATTGCACCGCGGTCAAGCATCGGAGATATTTTGGGTGAACGGCAGACATCGTTCGTCGGGAAAAGGATGATTGCGCCCTTGGCATCCGCACCGGAAAGCACCTGCTCCTCCGTGAGGAGGCGTGCCTTTATTCCGCCCTCGGGAGCCGAGGTTGAGCCCTTGATAAGGTGGAAGGGGTGGCGCTCATAGTCCGCGATGACGGGGTCATCGAAAGATATTTCAGCTTTTGTCACCGTGAGCTTTCCCATCGTTGCTTCCCAGGCAAGCGGGGTACGGAAATCCTGATATGTTGTCTTTCCGTCTGCGGGGAAGGTTATAAATTCCGCATCGACCCCCTCTTTTTTGAGCAGATCATATGTATATTCCGCGGCTTTGCGATATTCGCGGAATGTCTGCTTGAATTCGATCTCGGTAAGCGCCGCGGTTTCCTTCATAAGAAAATCAATATCGGCGTCATCATAAAGCTTTTTGAGTAATTCCTGCATAATTTCAGTCCTCCTGTATTCGTCTGAAATTATTATAGAACTCGCAAAGTCGGATGTCAAGAGGTGCATATACCTTGCGATTTCAGCTTTTGTGGGATATATTTAAAATATCATACGATTATCGGTTTTCTTGCGATATTGGTCGTCAAAAAACTGAAAACGAAGAGTTATATATGGAGCACACTATACCGCCTGTATTTAATGAAAACTCAAAAGTGCTTGTTCTCGGGTCGTTTCCCTCGCCGAAATCCCGCCGTGAGCTGTACGCGATAAAATGCCGTGCAAAACCGATTTGCTCCTATATAAAAACGCTCACCATGGGGTATCATTTGACAGCATTAAGGTGTATTCGACAGATTTGGACAAAAAAATGCCTTTTTCGCAAAAAAGGCTTGCTTTGGTATCTCAATAGGAGTATAATAAATCAATTAACAAAAATGTAATCTATTGGTAACATTTTGATGTGGACAGTAGATTGCAAAAATGAAAGAGGGATGAAGGAAAAAATGAAAAAAAACGGAGTAAGAAACATCGTTGCTGTCCTGTTGGTTTGCATCATGCTTTGTACGCTTTCTGCGTGCAGCTTGTTGTTGAAAGGCAAGTATGTTGCAAAAGACAGCCCGATCGAGCAAAGCTTCATTTTCAAGGACGGAGGTAAAGTCGGCGTTTCGGCTTTCGGGATTGAGATCGAAGGCGATTATGTAATAAAAAACGGTCAGATTACCGTTACATACAGCCTCCTGAATCTCAGCTACGACTGGGTGAAGAGATTTGAGAAAAAAGGAAATTCGATTTTTATCGACGGAACGGAATTTGTCAAAGAAAAATAATATGTTAATTTGAAAATCGGGTTGAATAAGGGGATGATGTTTTGTGAAAAAGTGCATAAGCATGTTTCTTGCGGTTTTTTTGCTTTTGTCGTGTATATCTGCAGGTAATTTCAAGGTAGCGGCTTCTGCAAAAAAAGGTGAGACAAGGGCGATTGCGATTGTTTTTGACAACTCGGGCTCAATGTATGTCAACGGAAATCAGGCGTGGTGCAGAGCGACATATGCTATGGAAGTTTTTGCATCGATGCTGAATGCGGGCGATACACTTATGATTTATCCGATGCATCCGATTACCGTCGGAGGCAAGGAATATAAGATGGAAAGCCCTCTCAGGATAACGGATTCGGCGCAGGCGGCGACGATACGCGATATCCATACTCCTGACGCATCGGGAACTCCGATTGAGAGCATTGACTGCGCGGTGCAGGGATTGCAGGCTGCTCAGGCATCGAAAAAATATATGATCGTTCTGACGGACGGGGAGGCATTCTATCGGAACGATTCGGAAATGAGCGCGGCAGAGACGAGAAAACAGCTTGATTCCAGATTTCAGGCGCAGGCCGGACCCAATATGACGGTTATGTATCTTGGTATAGGAAACAAAGTTGTAATGCCCGGCACGGAACAATCGGAATATTTCGTGAAGAAGCAGGCGAAAAACAGTGCCGATGTTCTTTCCGCGTTGACGGATATGTGCAATCGCATTTTCGGAAGAGATACATTGCCGAAAAACCATATATCCGGAAAGAATATGGATTTCGATATTTCAATGGGCAAGCTGATTGTGTTCGTTCAGGGTGAGAATGTTTCCAACCTTCAGGTGCAGGGAGCATCCGGGGCGATAGGAGAGCAGATAGGCTCCGCATCGACAAAATTCGGAACTGCCGGGGCAGGAAACTATAAATCCGATCCTGACAAGACTCTTCAGGGTATGATGGTTACATATGCAAACTGCCCTGCGGGAAGCTATACGATTGATTATACAGGAACGGCGACAAGCTGCGAGGTTTATTACGAGCCGGATGCAGATCTTGATTTTGTCTTCACAGATTCGGCGGGCAATACGGTTGATCCGAATGCGCTTTATGAAGGTGAATATAAAGTAAGCTTCGGAATGAAGGACGCAAAAACAGGTCAGCTCATTGATTCGGATCTGCTTGGAAAACCGAAATATCGCGGAAGCTATTATATCAACGGTGAAGAGCATCCGATAGAATATGACGGCGGAAGCGGTTCGGTTCCCGTCACATTGAACATGAACGACGCTTTTGATTCCAAACTTACGGTAACATATCTCAGCGGATATACCATCACGAAGGACTCAAGAGATTTCGGATGGCCGGAAGGCGGTATCAATGTTGCGGCGAGACCTGCCGGAGAGCTGAATCTTGAGATTTCCGGTGGAGAAGAGATGTATTCTTTGCAGGACATTGAAGAAGGAACACCGTATATTGCGAAGATTTTCTATCAAGGCGCGCAATTGTCGGGAGAGGAGCTTGAGAAAGTCAAGCTCGAATGGGAGCCAGAGACGAGCAATGCGGAAATAAAGAAAAATTTCGCTGATGACCATTACGAACTGAGCCTTCATTATAAGAATCCGGATGCGCCTCAGGATACGGTTTGCGGAGCATGCTCGGTGACGATTTATGCGGTTTATGCGGCAAAGGGAAGCAGCGAAGCCCAAGCGCAGGCGCCGCTCACTTATAATATCGAAGATGATTTCTCGCCTGTGCGTATGGAAGTGATTGCACCGCAGACATATTTCGTCATAGATAAGCTTGGCGAGAGTAAACCGATTACCGTGATGCTGACTATGGATGGAGCAAAGCTTACTCCTGAGGATTTTGCGGCGGTAGAGCTTAAGGTTGATTGCGACGGAATCGAGCACACAGTAACTGCGAATGAGCAGGATTCCTGCTATCAGATAAAACTGGAGCCAACGAGCGGGATTGCCGAAGGTGATTATGATATCACCGTATCATCCTCCTATACCGACCATATAGGAAGAATGACAGAGGCTGATGAATCACTGACGGTGACTTTGAGCAATGTTGCGCTTTGGCTCAAGTGGCTTATCGGTATTCTCATATTGCTGTTGGTTATATTTGTGATATACAGGATCCTTCATACAAGAGTCTTGCCCAAAAAGGTTAAGCCAAAAAAAGACGAATGCGGAATGCGGATGATGGGAAAAGACATTAATGAAGGAACTGAGTTCAGCGCAAAGCTGTCGGGAAAGCAATTATCCGCGAAAGCGCAATACGGAGGAAACAGCGCCGGAATCACAATCGGAAACCTCCAGCCCGGAAAGGAAAGCTATCGTTATAAGCCGTCGCATAAGCGCAGTATGATTACGGATCCGAAAAACGTTAAAATGTTCGGAGACATTACGCGCGCGGATATTAACGGAGCGACATTCAAGGTTGATAAGGAAGGAAATTTTGTGCCGGAGGATCCGGATATGAAGACATTTACGATCACAAACAATTCTACGATAGCGTTTGACGGTCTGATGGAAGATAACGGCAGAAGCAAGAGATACAGTGCGGAAATACCGCTTACATTTAAAAAATAACATTTTAAACGGAGGAGATTAGATCATGGCAGTACAGAAAGAACAGTTGAAGACCAATGAGGTTGCGGCTCCTACTTTGTTTGTGGGTGTCGGCGGTACGGGATGTAAGATTGTAAAGAAAGTTGCTGATTTATGTGCACCGGCAGAAAAGGAAAATATCAATTTCCTTTGCCTCGACACGAATGTCAACGATTTGTCGGATGTTGCAAACGGCAAGTCGAAGATATTCTGGGTGCAGACATCAAACACGCAGACTGTCGGCAGCTATCTCGACTATGACGAGGAAGCGAGAAAAAAATGGTTCCCGAAGAATGCCGTTATGTATGATAAGACGGTTTCGGAAGGTGCAGGCCAGGTTCGCGCAATTTCGAGACTCGCTCTCAACGCAACTATAAAGACGGGCAAAATCCGTCCTTTATATGACGCGATCGATGACCTGTTCCGCAAGACAGGTAAGGAAATGAAGCAGGCAATGCGTGTTGTTATCGCATCGACTGCATCCGGCGGTACCGGTTCGGGTATCATTCTTCCTTTGAGTATGTTCATCAGGGATTATGTCAAGGAAAAATATCCGAACACAAGTCTTATCGTACGTTCGTTGATTCTTTTGCCGGAAACGCTTGACAGCGTTATCGATTCTCAGACAGAGCGCGACAGCCAGGCTCGCAATGCCTATGCGACGATCAAGGAATTGAATGCATTTATGATGAAGGGCTCGGGCTTTATTGACCTTGATGAAGACTTGAAGCAGTTCAGCTCACTCCAGGTAAATGTTTCTATTGCAGGCTCGGATAAGCAGAAGTCTCTGTCGTTACTTCCGATGGATTTCTGCTTCCTTATGGACGGACAGGATGCAGAAGACAGCACGATGGTAAGTATCGGTCAGTATATCGAGCAGGCAGCTCAGGCTCTTTATGAGCAGAATATCGGTCCGATGCAGAAAAAGGCATTCTCGGTTGAAGACAACATCATCAAGGAAATGACAAAGCCGGGTAACTACGGACGTAACCGTTTCGGCGGTATCGGCGCAGGCGTTATCCGCTATCCCTATGAGAAGGTTGCGGATTACGTTGCATATGACCTTGCAATGGACAGTATCGGCGGCGACGGCGATGCAACAAAGTGGACAAAATATGATAAGAAGGTCGAGGCATATAAGGCAGAGCAGAAGAAGCGCGGCGTTCCTATGTCAACATGGGAGTCGGATGGCAATAAATACTGCGAAATTATGCTCAATGAGAAGGATTCCTTCTCCAAAGACCTCGTAAATACATATGAGCTTGAAAACATCGATGAAAGAATCGAAGAATTCATGCAGGCATTCGAGGAGCAGGCATTTGCTACGGTTATTGAAGATAACCGCTATAGCTCTGCATATAAGAATGCACTTCGATGGAAGAGCAATCCGAATTTCGGAAGCAGCGAGAATAAAATAGCAACGGCAGTCAATGCTCTTAAGGTTTTTGCATCAAGAGCTGAAGCTACAAACAAGGACGGCAACCCCGTTATCGAAAGCATTGCCGGCAACTGGGCAGAGGCAGTTATGTCGAATGAGCAGAAGATTGTCAATATCAATGAGGCATTCAGCATTGAGAGCCTTTTGAGAAACGCTCAGGATGAACTTATGCATCCCTGCGCTGTAAGATTTGTATTGTATCGCCTGATTGAAAAATTCAAAGAGAAAATCGAATCGGGAGATTCTGCGAATGCAAAGAAAGGTATGCAGGCATATAAGACCAAGGAATATGAACTGAAGTTCGTAAAAGGCATTGTTAGCGGCATATATGATCTTGCATCGTACGAGGTCGATCAGCCCACTGTCTTGCAGAAGATGAAGGGCTACAACAGCCTGAATGAAACGGCAAATCAGGAAGTTCCGAATTACTTCCGCAAGATTGAAGATTACTGCAAGAAGGTTGCAGTGCTTGCGGCTTATAAAAAGGCCAATGAGTATGTCAAGGCATTCAGCGCTCAGTATGAGGAATTCTTCAAAACCTTTGTTTACAAGGTCAAGGATCTCAGCCGCAAGAAGATCGATATGATCGATGAGCTCAAGTATAAGAAGGGCGATTCCTATGTCAATATCTGTGCAACAGAGGATCTCCTCAAAGAGCTCAGCCAGTTCTCGCTCCAGAAGGCACAGAAGGAGACAACGATGCTCAATTCCGAAATCAACGGAAGCATCTATGACGCTGTCAAGAACAATGCCGTCTTCAAGATGGAGCTTGATAAGAGCGGCGGCGGATATATCGAAGAGGATCGTCGCGTAAATATATTTGATGATATTCTTCTTGGATATTTCAAGGATAGTGTGCGCGAAAAGTGCGAGGATATCGATAAGGATATTATCGGCGCAATCGAGCTTGAGCAGCGCCTTAAGGAGAGAATACGCCTCCGCAGCGAAAACGGCGGAGATATGCAGGTATTCGAGCAGGTATCCGTTGCGGATGCCCAGAGGCATATTGCGGAAATCGTTGCAATGGGTGAACGTATTGCAGCTCCTTCCGTACAGCGCGCGACAAACGAAGAGCCGAGAGAGATCAAGGTTTGCGCTTATAACAAGATCCTTCTCGATAACAGAAAATTCAGGGTTAAGGATCTTATTCCCAACGGTGAAGCGGTTGATACTGTTTCAAAGTATGAAATTCATTTCTATAATGCTCTTTATAACCTCACTCCCAACAAGCTCAAGAAGTTTGCGGCTCCGTTTGAAACGGAAACAGGCAAGAAGAGCGCAGGTACATACCACAAGGCATATAGCGAATATTCGCGCTTCATTGGCCCGGATTCGACGAAAAATGCCGCAATTTCCACGCATATTGATAAGTCATGGGATTCTATCAAGAGCATGCCCGAGCTTGATTTCAACTATCAGCAGCTGGTCATAAAAAAGGTTCACAAGGCATTTATCTATGGCTTGATCCATCATGCAATCCAGCAGCGCCCGCTTTCTGCTGTTGCAAACGGCAAAAAGGTCTTCCTCTATCGCGATTCGGATAACAGAGACCTCGAGCTTATGGTTCCGAACGGAACATTGTGCGACGAATTCTATGAAGTTCTCGATGCATTGTATGTAAACTCGAAGGTCGTCGAGGATATCGGAATCATCAAGAGCCGCAAGAGAGCAATGAGCGAGGCAAAGAATTGCAACTATGAGGATACCGAGTTCTTCCGCGATATGGCGAGATTCAACCTGTTCCATGTATTGGATCAAATGGACAACGCTGCGGATTATGATTCTTGCGACGGAACACAGAAGAGCCTTGATGATCTCAAGAAAAAACTTCGCGAAAATAAGGAAGAGCGTTATGCAAGAATGGGCAAGGAATGGGATGTTGCCGTGATTGAGGATGACAATAAACAGTATGTTGAGAATGCGACCAGCTTGTTTGCAATCCCGCTTATGTATTATTGCACATTGCCCAATTCGGGACGTTATGTAGCTGAAATTACGGCTATGGTAGAGGCAGTCATCGATGTTTTCCGCGAAGAGTATTCCAAGTGGGAAAAGGAAGAAGACGTCAAGTTCGTCCTCTGCACACGTCTGACGGATGAGCTCAATCTTCTCAAGCGCAACTATGATAAATACCGTATGCATCTCAATGCGCCTGTAGCAAGCGAGAATATAGTCATTGATATTATTCAGAGAAAGATCAGAGATGTCATCCTTTCTGCTCCCGAGCCGGAGGATTATCAGACTTTGCTTGATAAGGTTGCGAAAGAATTCAAGGAAAGCGACAACGGTTAATTCTTAAAAGAAACGGAGATGAGTGGTTTTGCTCACAGTTTTAATAGGTGAAAAAGAACATATTGATGCCATCAGGCAGGAAAATAAGCTGTTTTTTGAACCGTTTCTGAAGAACAAAGAACTGGCATTCTGTTATTGGAATCCTGCGGGACAGAATCTTTCCGATTCTGTCCCCGGGTTGGTTGACGCTGTTGGCAGAGAAAAAAGATGGCGCGCGGTTATAATCAACAATGTGGATGAAACCAACATAAAAGCGCGAAATCCTTTTGATACTGTTGACAGAAGCGCTCTGGAACAGCTCGCTGAACCGGAGAAACAACCCGGAGAAGGACAAACGCAAGAAGAATGGGAGAAAACGTGGCAGAAGTATTATGAATTGTTGACTGCGGCGAAAGATTCTGTTTATAGAAATTCGCTCACGCGCCCGCTTCAGAAGCTCGCAACATGGCTTTGCTTCAGACCTGAGGAATATGTCCTTAATGATGTTCAGGAGAAGAAGGACGAGTATGATTGGGCAATGGAAATGATTGCGCACGATGAAGTCAAAGCGGTCGCTGTTCTTGAGCATCTCGAGAGAATGCAATATAAAGCAGAGCTGCGTCTGAGAGAGAATATCCGCCGCGAATTTGTCGGGGAAAAGTATTTGAATATTGCTTATCCTACAGAAATGCAATGCATCTCTGTGCGAACGGCGGAGAGCAATTTCTTCGATCCTGATGCATATTGGAGCATTCACCGCGAGAGTGAATATTCGGAATTCGCGGATCGCAATTTGTATTTTGATAAGATGCGCTTTATGGTGTGTGATTTGCTTCCTGAAACGCATCGCAATTATCGCACGGATTATATCCGCTTCCTTGCGACAGTTTTGATTTTTGCTTCAAATCCGATTCCGGGAAGCGCGATGCAGGCAAGGCGCCTGTATAGGCTTGAAACGGAGACGGACGATACTCCGCTTTGTACGCTTGTCACATCGTATGACAAAAAGCTCCAGGCAACCTCGGAGGTTATCGATAGTGAAATGGAGCGCATTCGCGGGGAGATTCCGTCCGAGCTGACGGATAAGGATGCGGAGGCTTTGTTCTGCACGGCGAAGGATATTCCTGTTTTGCTGGATGATTCCTGCAAGCCTGAGAAGGTTCTGGTTGATATGGACTACGGGTTGTTTTTTGATTCTCCGGAGAATGAATTCTATAAGTGGAATAAGGATTTCAAGGTTTCGGAGAGGGAGTTTGCGTATATTGCAAAGCAGAGATCGCGAGCCGTCAGAAAAAGCGTCAGCCAAACGCAGATTTCAGGGGATATGTCGGATATAAATGTCAGCCGACTGACACCGTTGCAGATCGAAGATATCCGGGATTTTACAGATGCCGCAGAAAATGAGATGATTGATTCCATACCTCCGGATATTACGGATACATCTGTTTATACAAAGCGTATGGCAGAAGCTTCCGAAAATGTCAGGAAGGAAATCGGGCGCCGCATGACAAAGAAAACCGCGTTTATTCTCAGTGCAGTCTGCCTCGGAATTTATCTCATATGCTTTTTGCCGTTCTGGTTTGCAAACGGCGGAAATTCAAGAACGGTTTCCACTGCCGTGATTTTCACTATGGTTATGATGGGAATAATGGCAGTGACCATGATTGTTGCATTGATTCTGTTGCGCCTGCCGATTGTTAATGCGATCAGATGCTATAACAATACGGTGCGGGAGCTGATGGACGATGTAAAAATATCGATGGAACGATTTTCAAAATATTTGAGTGCTTGTTTCAATGTGCGCAAAGGTCATTTCGTATGCAATTATGCAGAAAAGAATCTTGACGAATATACGAAGAGCTTGCGCATCAGAAAGAAGCATAAGGAAGATATAAGGAAAAGACGTGCGCATCTCGAAGAAGAATACGGGGATTATTTCGGGGATTCGTCATGCTGCGATGAAACTATGGCGCGCCCCTATGAGTATGACTTTGATATGCGGACGGAATATGACTATCCGGCGCCGTTCCTTGCCGGAGATTGCCGTCAGATCGAGTTTATCAGCGGCGGAAACCTCGTTGAGGTTCCGTCAAGCTATGTGAAGAAAATAATGGTGAGAATGGAGGAAATATATGAAAAGTAATAGTATGTTTTTCATTAGGTTGATTTCATCTCTCATTCCGTTCTTTCTTCTTATGCTCGCAAACGGAAAGTCGAATGTTAAAAAAGAAAATCGCAACAGGCAGTATGCAATGCCGTTTTTTGCTGTTGTATATAGCATAGTATTGATGATTTTCTTGAATAGAATAGCAGTATATCTGACTGATTTATTCCTGAAGCTTGCCGATCTTGCTGCGAAGTTCAATCTTCCGGAAATAGGCAAAATGATCCGCGAACTCTATGCGGGAAGAGGAATATACCTCATGCTTGTCTTGTTCAACACTGCGGCGTTCACCGTGTTTGTGGTGTTGAAACGAAGCATGACACTTGTGTCCGGGCGGATAGAGGTTGAAAGAGAGAGCCTTGTCGGCGCATTCTGTGAGTTGTTCTATGCATATGATGAGGAAGACCGGAAGTGGTATATCAGAAGGCATTGCGGTCAGGCGTGCGCATACCTTAAGGTGATATATTATTCCACCTGCGTTATGACAACGGCGGCGTTGCTGGTTTCCTGCAGCCTTTGTATGAACAAGCTTGTTGCTGCTCCGTTTTATCCTGTTTTCATTGTGATCATTATTGGCGAGCTTGCGTTCTTCATTGATGGACAGGAGAAGGATTCGCAGAAATCGTCTCTTTCCCTGGAGGCTGACAAATCAAAGCATATTGTTATGTATCCGCACCTCAGAAAACCTTTGAGGATTCTGTTTGGCGATAAGCTTTCCGATGACGGGACCACCGTAAACAATTGGGGAATTACGGGTGGAGCAATCGAAGACATCCTTATCGGAATGGAAAAAGAGGGCAATCATATCGGGAAGAATTATGCTGCCTTTATTCGCAAGAAGATGGATGGCGGATTCAAACCAAATGTTGATTATGTGCGCTGCGGATATGATCTGGCGTGCGGAAAAAGCCTTCTGTTCAATACTCCGTTTTATGATAAGCTCAATCCTTATGTGTTTTATGCTATTACCCGCGAGCTTCTCACGGGGGGCAAGGTGCTGATTGTTCTTGGCCGCCACGGAACAGAAGAGGATATTCTCAAATGGTCCTCTGCGGGTATGAAGGAAATATCCAATATTCCTGATCTCTGGAAGATTTCCGTTCTTGACGGAAAGAAGAAAAGCGAGGAAGAATGGCCGGATATAGGCGTTATTTCCCGATCGGGAGTTCATGACCTTGATATTCATAAAAATTATCTTGCGTTTTTGAGAAAAGTTTCGTTTGTTGTAGTCGTTGAACCGTCGCGACTTGTCACGACCGCGCAGATAGGCCTTAATCTTTTGATAAAGTGCTGCGGAAAAGACAGACCGATGACGTTTTGCTCGGTCGACCGCAATTGTGACGGACTGGTTGACGCGCTTTCCCATATCCTTATGACGAATATCACGGAAGTTTCCGCAACGGAATACCCACACGGTATGAGTTCATATATGTATTGGACCGCCGATGGAGAGTATTTGCAGCATAGAATTCTTCCGGGAATATCGCGTTGCCTTGGAATGGGCACGGAGATTTCATTCGTCGCTTTGCGCAATCAGGTGCAAAAAACTGTATGGTATGGCGGAGAAGCATTCCCTGTTCGTGACGCAAAATGGATCGCGAAGCAGTATTATTATGATTTGCTCGAATATGCAGGGTTGCCGACGAATCAGGAAACATTTGACAAGAGCTTCCACACATCCTTCAATATGTGTGATGAGCGTGTCAGCGACTATTCGTTCATAACCGTTGAGGATGATCGCAACAATCTGTTTGAAACGCGGAGAAATTTTGCAACGATCGCTGAAAAGCAAGGCTTTGTAAATGTTATTTCTTCGGAATATATGCTGCGCGAATATATGGCGGAAAACACCGAGATATTCACTGCGGATGCCAAGGCGATTCCGTATATTACAGCAGATTATGCGCGAACAAAGCGAAATGCTATTCTTTCTCTGTGCTTGCTTCTTTGCATTGGCTCGGTGCAGGAGGAGACACTGTTCCGCCAGATGGTTATGCTGAATATAGACACAAAGGAGCCCGTGTCCGAAATCTGGAAAGAAGTATGCATCATTTTCGGTTGCGATGAGGAAACGGATAAGAGCGGAAAACCGATTCTTTCTGTAGTTCGCGACGATAAGACGATAAGCTTCAGACAGAATGAAACAATTCTTTTCAAGAGAGAATATTCTGTCGAAAGCGGAAAATTTGAAAGTGTCTATACCATTGAAAACACTGAGTTCTCGCAGATTATTCTCGATGACCTGCAGAATGCAAGCTATATTGCAGAGCAGGAAAGCGAGGATGTCTATATAGGAACAGAGCTTAAGGGACATGTGTATCAGAAATATATGCCGGGTCAGTTCTTTACGCTCAACGGCAAATACTATGAAATGATTTCGGCAGCTATGGGCAACAGAATCCTTGTCAGACGCGCGTCTGAGCATATTGGAGGAAGGCTTTCGTATCGACAGGTCAGAAACTACAAGATTCATAATCTTGAGGATTCTGCAACAATGGGTGCACTGAAAACAGTAAACAATATTGACATTCACTACCAGTTTGCTGATTTCAGCGTGGAAACTCCGGGATATTGGAAACTTAACGCATATAATGACTTTGACAATGGTATGCTTGTTGAGGTAAACGGTGTGCCGAAACGCGAATATCATCATAAGCAGATATTGAAGTTCGATTTCTCAAAGCTTGGTGATGCGTTTACGGATTCTGTCAGAATGACGCTTACAAATCTTCTGAATGAAGTTTTTGTGACATTGTTTGCGGATAATCAGCCGTTTATTTCGGCAATAACCCCGGGAAATTATGATGCACCGATAACGTATAGCCTTGATCTTGAGGAAAATATCGAAGGCGCAGAAAAATCAATCTTCATCATTGAAGACAGCCAGCTTGATATCGGATTGCTCGTTGCGGTGGAGAGAAACGTAAACCGCATCTTCCAGATTATTTCCGATTATCTTCTTTGGAATGATGAGCAGATCGAGCTTAGTTTGAAAAAAGATGATGAGCCCGAGGCAGAGGAAGCCACGGCTGAATTTGACCCATATGAGGGAGAAGAGCCTGAAAAGAAGAAAAATATTTTCTCAAGAATTGGCGAACGGATCAAAGGATGGTTTAAGAAAAAGAAAACCCCGGAAGAGGCCGTAACGCCTGCAGCTGAGGGCGAACTGACACCGAAGGAAAAGAAAAAAGCAGAGCGGAAAGCTGCAAAACAGGCAAGAATTGAAGCCCGCAAAAAGAAAAAAGCCGAAAAGCAGGAAGAAAAGCTGAAAAAGAAGGCTGAAAAAGAAGCTGAAAAAGAGGTTGAAAAGGAAAACTCTTCCGAAGAATCAGAGCGTGCAGAAGGCGAAGAGGTGAAAAAGGATTCCGCGGAAGCGGATTTGGAAGATTCCGGAGAAGAAATCCGTGGTGACTCCGAAGCTTCAGAGGAAACCGTCGAACAAGGTCAGAGTGAAGTTGAGGTGAGTGAAAATGCGTGAAGAAAACTTTCTGTTAGAGAATGAATTGCAGCAGGAGGAAGGTGTTCAGGCAGAACAACCTCAGGCTGAGGAAACCCGGACCGAGAAGCCTCAGGCAGAAAATGAGCCGGGCGAAGAAAAACCTCATAGCGCAAGCGTGCCGCCTTATCACGAAAGATATTATTTGAAATATCGTGAGGGGAAGCGAAGCGAACCCCTTGATTTGAGCGGGACGAAGGCCTTTTTGCAGAATATCGGTTTTGACGGCGGTGAGCTTCGCCGTGCTCGCGAGGAAAAAGGCATTTCTGAGATATTCCGAATATTTGATACGAGCAAGAACAATCAGATGTATTGTTCTTACTGCGGAGCTTCGATCGCAGGTGTTGAATTCCATCGCTTGCCGGACGGAAGACTTCGTTGCACAACTTGCAGCAACAGTATCGTTAAGGAAAAAGCAGAAGTTGAGGAATTGTGCCAGAGAGTAATCTCCAATATGGATAGCTTCTTTGGTGCAACGATTGATGTTGATGTTGCGATCGAAGTTGTCAATGAGCTTAAGTTGAAGAAAAAGATTGGAATTCCGCTTGGTGTGTCGGATGCTGATAGTATTCTTGTTCTTGGCGTTGCCATCAATAAAAAGAATAAATATAGCATCATTTTGGAAAATGGCGCACCGCGCATTTCACTTATTGCGACCTTTGCGCATGAGTTGACACATATTTGGCAGTATACTCATTGGGATAATCGCAAAGATTTTGTGAAGTGTTCCAAGGGAAAGCGTCTCCTGATTTATGAAGGGATGGCAAAATGGGCGGAGATACAATATCTCTACCTTATCGGTGAGACGAATATAGCAAAGCGTGAAGAAGCCATAACGAGAAAGCGTCAGGATGAATATGGAATCGGCTTCTGTCTCTATGAGCAGAGGTTCCCGCTTTCGCGCGATGTTATGACTTGTGATGAAACGCCGTTTACGCCGGATAAATATCCTTTTGATTGATCTGCTTAAAAAGCACAGACATTTGCAAAATGTCTGTGCTTTTTTCTTTGTATGGTGTATAATGTAAGTGTCACCAAAAAACTGAAAACGGAGAGTTATATATGGAGCATACTATATCGCCTGTATTTAATGAAAACTCAAAAGTGCTTGTTCTCGGGTCGTTTCCCTCGCCAAAATCCCGCGAGATGGGCTTTTTCTACGGGCATCGTCAGAATCGCTTCTGGGAGGTCATCTCAAAGGTATTTGAAGAGCCGTTCCCCGAAACTGTCGAAGCGCGGCGGGATTTTCTTCTCAGGCGCGGCATTGCGATGTGGGATGTCTGCGCTTCGTGCGATATAGTCGGAGCGAGCGACAGCAGCATAAAAAACGCCGTTCCGAATGATTTTTCGGAAATACTTGAAAAAGGTAATATCCGCGCGGTATTCTGCACGGGCAAAGCCTCGCATAAGCTCTATACGAAGCTTTGCGAAGCAAAAACGGGAATAAGCGCGGAATATCTGCCATCGACGAGCGCGGCAAACAGAGCGGGATATGATGTTGCCTCGCTTGTTTGGCATTACAAAAAAATCCGTGATATTATTGAAAAAGAAAGTATAAGTTGATATAATATACCTATATCGAAATAAGAGGTGAAAGCTATGAGCATTGCCGATAAGCTTTTTATTGAAAATTGCAAGGATATTCTTGAAAACGGAGTCTGGGATAAGGATTATGACGTCCGCCCGCGCTGGGAGGATGGAACTCCGGCATATACGATAAAGAAATTCGGAGTCGTCAACCGATATGATCTTTCAAAGGAATTCCCGATCCTGACCGTCAGGAGGACAGCGCTCAAATCCGCAGTGGATGAGCTTCTCTGGATATGGCAGAAGAAATCGAACCTTGTTTCCGAGCTTTCGAGCCACATCTGGGATTCGTGGGCAGACGATAACGGGACGATCGGAAAAGCATATGGCTATCAGCTTGGCAAGAAGCATAAATACCGCGAAGGTATGTTTGACCAGGTCGACCGCGTTATATATGACCTTAAGAACAACCCGACGAGCCGCCGCATCATGACGAATATCTATAACCACGATGAGCTTTCCGAAATGATGCTCTATCCCTGCGCTTACAGTATGACATTCAATGTCAGCGGAAAGAAGCTCAATGCGATCCTCAATCAGCGCTCGCAGGATATGCTGACGGCAAACGGCTGGAACACCTGCCAGTATGCGGTTCTTGTTCATATGATGGCGCAGGTGGCGGGGCTTGAGGTCGGCGAGCTTGTCCATGTCATTGCTGACGCTCATATCTATGACAGGCATATTCCGCTTGTCGAGGAGCTTCTCAAAAACGAAGTCTATGATGCGCCGAAATTCATAATGAATCCCGAAAAGAAGGATTTCTATGACTTCACGGTCGATGATTTCAGGCTTGAAGATTATAAATACAGCGAATTCAAATTCAAAATTCCCGTTGCGGTTTAAAATCGGAGGAAAAATATGAATGCAATAGCCTGTGCAGACCTCGGATGGGGAATAGGCAAGGACGGAGACCTTATCTATAACATACCCGAGGATATGAAATTTTTCAGGACTATGACGAGCGGAAAGACCGTTATTATGGGAAGGGCGACTCTTGAATCGCTTCCCGGAGGAAAACCGCTCCCGAAGAGAAGAAATATTATAATTTCAAAGACTCTCGGCTCCGTTGAGGGTGCGGAAGTCTGCAAATCTCCCGAAGAAGCGGCGGAGCTTCTCAAGGGGGAGGCGGCTGAAAATATCTTCGTCATCGGCGGAGAACAGATATACCGCGATATGCTTCCGTATTGTGAAACAGTCTATATAACCCGCGTCGAAGCGGAAAGCGAGGCGGATAAGGTTTTTCCGGACCTTGATGCTGACAGCGAATGGGAAATTGCGGAAAGCTCACCGCGATATGAAAAGGATGGCTTGTTCTATTCTTTCGTCACCTATAAAAGAGTATAAAACAAGAAATAACAGGCAACACTTTTTTGTGTTGGCAAATTCTTGATTATTTTTCATAAACTGTTGCAAATGTCACTTTTAATGCGCGGCAATCTATGAGATAATAATGACAACGAAAGGAAGATAAATTCAAAATGCAGATAACAAAAGATATAAAATATGTCGGTGTAAATGACCGCGACATAGACCTTTTTGAAGGACAATACATTGTTCCCAACGGTATGGCATATAATTCATATGTCATTCTTGATGAGAAAACCGCCGTTATGGATTCGGTTGATGCGAGATTCGGCGCGGAATGGCTTGGAAATATCGAGCGTGAGCTTGGCGGCAAGTCGCCCGATTATTTCATCGTTCAGCATATGGAGCCGGACCACTCATCAAGCATAATGCACTTTGCGGAGAAATATCCATCCGCCTGCATCGTTGCAAGCGAAAAGGCTTTTGTTATGATGAAGAATTTCTATGGAGAGGATTTTGCGGCAAACCGCCTTATCGTCAAAGAGGGCGATGTTCTCGATCTCGGTGAGCATAAGCTTTCATTCATAGCCGCTCCGATGGTGCATTGGCCCGAGGTCATTATGACCTATGACGCGAAGGATAAAGTTCTCTTCTCGGCAGACGGCTTCGGAAAATTCGGCGCACTTGATGCGGATGAGGATTGGACTTGCGAGGCGAGAAGATATTATTTCGGTATCGTCGGCAAATACGGCGTTCAGGTGCAGACGGTTCTCAAAAAAGCCGCGGCGCTCGATATTGCAATAATCTGTCCGCTCCACGGTCCCGTCCTTTCGGAAAATCTCAGCTATTATCTCGGCCTTTATGGCACCTGGTCAAGCTACAAGGCGGAGAGCGAGGGCGTCTTCATTGCCTATACCTCGGTCTACGGTAACACGAGAAAGGCAGCTCTCGCGCTCGCGGATATGCTCAGGGAGAAGGGCTGCGCGCGCGTTGCAACCTGCGATCTTGCGCGCGAGGATATGGCAGAGGCGATCGAGGATGCTTTCCGCCACAGCAAGCTCGTTCTTGCAACGACAACCTACAACGGCGATATTTTCCCGTTTATGAAGACGTTTATCGATGGGCTTTGCGAGCGCAATTTCCAGAACAGGACGATTGGTCTTATCGAAAACGGAAGCTGGGCGGCAGTCGCGGCAAAGAAAATGCGCGATGCGTTTGAAAAGAGCAAAAATATCATATTTGCCGAAAATACGGTTAAAATAATGTCGGCACTTGATGAAAGAAGCAGCAAAGAGCTCGAGGCGCTTGCCGAGGAGCTTTGCAAATAAAAGGAGGAATTATACTATGAAAAAATATGTTTGCGATGTTTGCGGATGGGTATATGACGAGGCAGAGGGTGCTCCCGATCTCGGAATCGAGCCCGGAACAAAATTTGAGGATATCCCCGATGATTTCGAATGCCCGCTTTGCGGAGTAGGCAAGGATAGCTTCAGTGAAGAATAGGAAATAAGGGGATGTTTTGCGCAAACATCCCCATTTTACTTGAAGAAGGTGCTTTGATATGACAATGGTTATGTTGACTGCTCTCGGAGTTGGCGGAGCGACGATTATCGGTGCGCTTGTCGGCTTCATTTTTAAAAATATTTCGCACAGGTTTTCGGATATCGTTCTCTCCTTTGCGGCAGGTGTTATGCTTGCGGCGGCAGTTCTCGGTCTTATTCTGCCCTCGCTTGAATATGGCGGCAGATTCGGGCTCATCATGACCGTCGCAGGGATTTTTGCGGGCGCAATGTGCCTCAATCTTATTGATAAGCTCGTCCCGCATCTTCACAGGCCCGTCGGAGGTGAGGATGAATCGCATAATAACGAAAGCCTCAGCCGCGTTCTTCTTTTCGTCCTTGCAATTGCAATACATAATCTCCCCGAGGGCATTGCGGCAGGCGTAGGCTTCGGGTCGGGAAATCCCGCACAGGCGCTCGTTATCGCGGGCGGTATTGCGCTTCAGAATATCCCAGAGGGTATGGTCATCATCGGTCCGATGCTCGCGGCGGGAATTTCTCCGAAGAAGACGTTTGTCTGCGCTATGATGACGGGCGTCGTCGAAGTCATCGGGACTTTGATCGGCTATTTTGCGGTCAGTCTCTCTCAGGCGATTCTGCCGTTTGCGCTTGCCTTTGCGGGCGGAACGATGATATATGTCATAAGCGATGAAATGATTCCCGAGACCCACGCCCACGGAAGTCAGCGCGGTGCGACCTATGCGCTTCTCGTCGGCTTCTGCGTTATGCTTATAACCGATGTGCTTCTGGGATAATTTTTCAAAAACTGAAATGAGACATTCACAATTTCCTGTGAGTGTCTTTTTTATATGCTTGCAAATCCTGACGGGAAAATGTGAGCTATAAATAATTCAAAAAAACGTATTGACAATTTTTTCTATCCGTGCTATATTAACTGTGTTAATACAAGTAATACAGTTTGGAGGTGAAATGATGATACATCCGGACTACAAGAGCGGGAAAAGCCTGCACGAGCAGATCGAGGATGAAATCAGGCAGCATATCATAAGCGGCATTCTTGCGCCCGATGAGCAGATTCCGTCCGTACGCGAAATGGCATTGTCGCTGACGGTCAATCCGAATACGGTGCAACGCGCATACAAGCAGCTTGAGCAGAACGGGTTTATCTACAGCATCAAGGGTAAGGGCAATTTCGTTGCGCGGCTTCCCGAAAGGGTAAGCTCCGAGAAGCTTTCGGAGCTTTATGCAAAGCTTCGTGATGCCGCGCGAGAGCTTGCGTTTCTCGGGGAGGAGAAAGAAAAGCTTCTTTCTGCAATTGAAAAGACATATGAAGAAAAGGAGGAATCCTTATGATAAAGGTAAACAGTGTCACCAAATATTTTGATGACTTCAAGGTGCTCGATAATATTTCGATGCACGTCCGCCCCGGCACGATATACGGTCTTATAGGCCCAAACGGAGCAGGAAAAACGACGATTATAAACCACATAAACGGTGCGCTCAAGCCGAAATCGGGTGAGATTGAAATCGGAGGAGAGCCCGTCTTCGAAAATGAAAAGATAAAGCGCCGCGTTCTGAATATTTCGGATGACTGGTTCTATTTCAGCACGTTTACGGTTCGCGAAATGGCGGCGTTCTATCGCTCGGTCTATCCTGACTGGAGCGAGGAGAGATATGAAGCGATAAAGAAAATTTTCAATCTCAGCGAAAAGAGGCAGATAAGGAAGTTTTCAAAGGGAATGAAAAAGCAGGTCGCATTCTGGCTCTCGCTCTCCGCGATGCCCGATGTTCTCATCCTTGATGAACCGCTTGACGGGCTTGACCCGGTTATGCGAAAGCAGGTGCTCTCGCTCGTCATCGCGGACGTTGCAGACCGCGGAATGACGGTTCTCGTCTCGTCGCATAACCTGCGTGAGCTTGAGGATATCTGCGATTGGGTAGGAATAATTCATAACGGAAAGATGATTCTCGAAAAGGAGCTTTCCGACCTTAAAGGAAACGTTCATAAATATCAGCTTGTCCTCTCGCCGGAGGCGGCAGAGGAGATAAAAAAGGACGAAAATGTTCTTCACTCGCAGAACACGGGTTCGGTCTGGAACCTCATTGTTCGCGGGGATGCGGCGGAATATGACGCGAAATTCTCGACTGCGTCACCTGCGCTTTGCGAGCGCGTCAGTCTGACGCTTGAGGAAGTTTTCATCTATGAGTTGGGAGGTTTGGGTTATGACTTCAAAAACATCATTGTTTAACCGCGGCATATATTGGTCGACATTCCGCCGCTTCATATGGGGCGCGGTTCTCTATGCCATTGCCTTGTTTCTTATGACGGCGCTTCCGATCCTTTCGACCGTTGACCCGATAAATCACTGGCGCATCGGAAAAGAACCGATGAATTCGCTTATCCTGACGGATGTTTATATCATGTTCCCGATATTTCTTGCGGCAGTGATCCCGACGGTTGCGGCGCTTCTTGCATTCCGCTTCATTCATTCAAAGAAGCATTCGATCTTTATCCATAGCCTTCCCGTTTCGCGCGAGGCGAATTTCATTTCGACAATATTCGCGGTGTTTTCGCTTATGGCGGCGCCCGTAATATTCAACGGTATAATTCTCGGGATTATGTCCCTCTGCGGCTATGGAGAGCTTTTCAATATTCAGGGTGTCCTTCTCTGGACGGGATATAATCTCTTTGCAATATTCATAATGCTTGGCGCGGCAAGCTTTTGCGCTTCGCTGACGGGAAACAGCTTCGCGCTTGTCGGGCTTAATATTCTTCTCCATCTGATAGCAATCATCATAACGGCGATCCTCTCGATTTTTGCGGGTAAATTCCTCTATGGCTATCCTAACTCATCGGAGCTTATTGACGTTGCGGCGAGATGGAACTACGTCACCTACATATTCAACCTCGGTCTCAATTATGACTATGTGGCGATGAAGCCGCTTCCGTTTGGTTGGGTGATGTTTGCGGTAATGGCGGCGACGGCGGTCGCGTTCTATGTCATTGCGCTCATACTCTGCAAGAAGAGAAGGATCGAAACTGCGGAGGACATTGCGGCATATAAGGTGTTTGGACCTATATTCAAATATATGCTTACCTTCTTTGCTGCGTGTGGTGTCTTTGCGATATATGCAAGCGAGTCACTCAAAATGATCGTCCCCTTTGTGGTAACACTTCTGCTTGTCACGGCGGTCGTCTATTTTGCTCTTGAGATGATAATCAGAAAGACTTTTAAGGTCTGGGATTCATATAAGGGCTTCGTCGCGCTTCTTCTCGGCTTCGTGATCTTCGTTTCCTTCTTCGCGTTCTCGACAGGCTTTGGTTATGAGACGCGCATCCCGCCGATTGAAAATATTGAGGCGGTGTCGGTTTATAACTATAAGCCATATGGCGAGGAATCGGAATTCTCCTCCTCGCCCGAGGTCATTGCATATATCGAAAATATGCAGAGAGAGCTCATCGCACCCGAAATGCGCTATATCCTGCGCGAAGCTGCGCCTGAGCGTTATAACTCAATATGGATTAAATATAAGCTCAAAAACGGACGCGAGCTTGCGCGAAATTATTATGTCGATGCCGAAAGCTATCATAGCTATATGAAGAAGCTTTTTGAGGTGAAGGGCTATCGCGAAGCATTTATTGATGCTTTCACCATCGATGAGAGCAGAGTTGTTGATAGCTTGATGGATAGCGAAGCTGTGGAAGCGAAGGAGCTTCTCTCCGTTATTCGCGAGGATATCCTCAATATGGATTATGAGGAATATAAATTCTCGGGTTGGTCGGAAATGCTGACGTTTGAATATTTATATGACGAAGTATTGGGAGCGGGCAGAGGTCGCGCACACATAAATGCAAATTATGAAAAGACGATTGAATATCTCTGCCAAAAGGGAGTTGCAAACCGTTTGTTTGATATAAACGGCGATTTTGCAGTAATATCTGCAGATGAATGGCGCAGATATCTCGATTATCCGCAAACAGTGACGGAGGATATGCCTGCCGATGCGCGAATCTATGCAGCGGCATCAGCGAAGGAAAGCCCGAAAATCTCGGATTTCCCGAATGCGAGAAGAATAACCTCTCCCGATGAGAAGGCGGCACTTCAAAGCTTTGTTCTCAATTACAACGGAAGATATAAGCCAAAGCAGACTGCAAAGTATTATATTTGCAGAATTGACGAGGTCGGCTATCTCAATCAGGCTGCAACGGTGTTTAACGAGGCTGAGGAATTGAAGCGGTTTATGTAATGCAAACGCAGAAATGACACCGCGCCGCATTTATGCATCATCCCGAAAAATAAATGTTTAAAAAAACCAAAATGAGGAAGAATAGAAGCAGGTGATTCTTTTTGAAAAAACTTGCTTTTGTTCTTTTTCTTTTTCTGCTTTCCGCAAATGCATATGCCGAGTTCACCGTGCCGCAGGATTTTTATCTCGACAATTCTTCGGTCATCACGGGAGCGCAGGATTTACGCATCCTTCCGAATACGCTCCGTCTCGTTATCGGAGAGGGAGAGAGCGGCGAGCTTTTCGCGGAGAGCTTTCCCGAAGGCGGATACTGCGAAGCAAAATGGCATATAACGGGAGAGGGTGCAAAGCTCTTTCCGCGCGAGAATACCTGCACAGTGCTTGGAATATTTCCCTGCCGCGAGACCGTGACACTAAGCTCGGAGGACGGGAAAGCTTTTGAAATCGCCGTTGAGGTGAAGCCGAAAAAGCATAAAGCCGTGAGAAGCTTTGATTATGAGGGCGAGCCGAAAGGTGAATCACCGTTGCCGAGGATTATGGAGTTTTCCGCCGCGGTTCTTGCACTGTGCGGAATTTCGCTTCTCATTTTTGCGGCATCGTCTTTCGGGAGGTTAAAAAAGGATGAAAAATGATATAAAAGCCGCCGTCGGCGGAGCGCTTGCGGGAGTCGCAAACGGGCTTTTCGGCGCGGGCGGAGGGATGATCCTCGTTCCGCTTTTCTGCAGGTGGATAAAGCTTCCGGATAAGACCGCGTTTGCGAGCTCGCTTGCCGTGGTTATGCCGCTCTCTCTTGCTTCGGGTGCGGTCTATCTCATAAGGCAGGGCGTCGATTTTTCCTCCGCACTGCCCTTTCTCATCGGGGGCCTTGCAGGAGGCATACTCGGCGGAATCCTTTTCAGAAAGGTCTCGCCGAAATTCCTGCGGCGCGCGCTTGCGCTTTTCATAATTTACGGCGGCATCCGCTCACTCTTTGCTCTGTGAGGTGATTATTCTGCAATTTCTGCTTGATGCGCTTGCGGGCGCGGTGACGGGAATAATAACGGGCTTTGGCATCGGCGGAGGGACTCTTCTGATTCTTTATCTCACGATGTTCCGCGATGTTTCCCAGCTGGCGGCGCAGGGGATAAACCTTCTTTATTTCATCCCGACGGCGGGGAGTGCGCTCGTTTCCCATATTAAAAATAAGCGAATCGCCCGGCGGGTTGCGATAATCTCCGCTTCGGCGGGAATCATCACAACGGTTGCGGCATCGATTTTCGCATCAAAACTTGATACAGAGCTTCTGCGGCGATTTTTCGGCGGGTTTCTTCTCATTGTCGGTATATCTGAATTATTCCGCAAAAGCAAATAAAAAAACCTCTTCCGCAAAACGGAAGAGGTTTTTTGACTGTTATTTCGATGTTTCCTTCTTTGCGCATTCGATGAATTTCATAACATCGCTGGACATATGGCGCTCCTTGCTCCATATGAGGATGACCTTTGAAATTATCGGATTCACAAGCGGAATGCTGGATATATTCGGAATCGTTTCCGCAATATCGCGGAACATAAATCCGCAGGCGAAGCCCGAGGAGATGAATTCCTTGATCATATAAAGCTGTGATGAGAGGTGAACGATATTCGGCTCAATGCCTGCCGCCGCGAATGCGGAGGTGATGACATCATATTGGATGAAGCCGCGGTCAAAGAGAATGAGCGGCTCTCCGCGAAGCTCGCGGATGTTGACGGTTTTTTCACCTGCGAGCCTGTGATCCGCAGGAACGCAGAAGACAGTCTCGACCTCGCCGAGGTCAAGAGATGAAAAACGCGCGTGGTCGACGACATTGGTCGGAATGATCGCAAGGTCGAGTGCACCATCCTTGATTGAGGCGAGAAGGCTGTTTGCGCCGAATTCGTGGGTCGAGATATTTATGTTGGGGTATTCCTTCTTGAATGCCCGATAGAGGCGCGGGAACTGCGAAATGCCCGTCATCGGCGGGATGCCGATTCTGATTCCGCTGTTGGCACGGCTCTTTTCGTTCATAATGAGCGAGACCTGCTCTGCGTGGCGGAGAAGATCCTGCGCATGCTTAAGAAGTGTTTCACCCTCGCTTGTGAGCGTGAATCCTTTTTTGAGACGCTTGAAAAGAGTCACTCCGAACTCCGCTTCAAGCTCCTTTATCGCATTCGAAATAGAGGGCTGAGAAATATGCAGCTCCTCGGAGGCGCGCGTTATGTTGTTGTATTTGCAGGCTGTGCAGAAATATTGCAACTGAATGAGCTTCATTTTAAGCCCCCTTCATTCGTGTTTTATTTTTCGCAGACAACGTTGCCGTTGACCATAGTGAGGGAGACGTTGATATCCTCGTCAAAGATGATGATATCGGCATATGCACCCTCGCGAAGTGTTCCGCGGTCTTTGAGATGAGCCATTCTTGCAGGGTTGACCGTTGCAAGGCGGACTGCATCGAGAAGGGGAAGCTCTGCAAGATTTATCATATTGCGGACAAGCATATTGGTTGTCGCGCAAGAGCCCGAGAAGCAGCTTCTGTCCGGAACCTTTGCAACGCCGTCTTCAATAATTACATCGGTAAAACCGTAAATCTTTTCCGAACCGTCGGGAAGACCTGCAAAGCGCGTTGCATCGGTGATTATTGAGATGCGGTCAAGCCCCTTGTGCTTGCAGACGAACTTGAGGAGAACCGCGGGGAGATGCTTTCCGTCAGCGATGATCTCAACGTCCATATCATCAAACATATATGCCGCCTCGACGATACCTGCATAGCGGTATGCGTTCTTTCTGTGAACCGTGCTTGTGCAGGAATAGAGGTGAGTTACGCAGTTAAATCCCAGGTCGAACATCTTTTCGACGCATTCGTAATCGGCATCGGAGTGGCCGATTGAAAGCTGGATTCCCGCATCGCGGCAAGCGCGCGCGAAATCCTCGGCACCATCCATTTCGGGAGCGGCACTCCAGCGGTTGATGAGATCGCCGTATTTATCGATGAGCATTGTGTATTCTTCCTTGTCATACGGGCGGATGGAAGAGCCCTGCGCACCGACCTGCGCACCCGAGAAATAGGGAGCCTCCATATGGATGCCCGGCATATATGCGCCGCGGGGGTTCGGGTGATTCCTGACCTCTCTGAAGGTCTCAAACATCTTCACATACTGCTCCGTCGGAGCGGCAGAAGCCGTCGGCAGAAGAGTTGTCGTGCCGTGTTCCGCGTGCTTTGTCGCAAGGTCAAACATCTCTTCAACGGAGCACTCTTCAAAACGTCCGAGGAAGCCACCGTGGACGTGAATATCAATAAATCCCGGGGAGATATATTTGCCGCCTGCATCGTGGCCGACATCAAAAGGAAGCTCTTCCTTTGTTATGGCGAGGATTCTGTCATCCTTTGTGTAGAGTGCCGTTCCATCGGGCGCAAAAGTTTTTCCGAGGATTATTTTTCCGTTATAAAACTTATGTATCATTTCAAGTCACCTTAACCTTCAAATACGACGTTTCCGTTTACCATTGTGAGGGAGACGTTGATGTCATCGTCAAAGATGATGATATCTGCGAAGTTGCCCTCGCGGATAGCACCGCGATCCTTGAGATTTGCCATTCTTGCCGGGTTTGCCGTCATCATGCGGACGGAGTCAAGAAGTGTGCAATCAGCAAGCTTCATCATATTGCGGACGAGGCGGTTTGTCGTGGAAATACTTCCTGCAAACGCAGTTCTGTCCATAAGCTTTGCAACGCCGTCTTCGATAACGACGTCATAGCCGTTCTTAAGGCTTCCTGCGATGAATGTTCCGCCCTCGGGGCCGCCTGCACCGCGGAGTGCATCAGTGATAAGGGAGATGCGGTCAACGCCCTTGAACTTGACGATGTATTTGAGGAGCGAAGCGGGGAGATGGCATCCGTCTGCGATAATCTCAACGTCCATTCCGTCAATCATATAAGCTGCTTCAACAACACCGGAGATGCGGAATGCATTCTTTCTGTGAACCGTGCTGCAACCGGAGTAGAGGTGAGTGATGAGCTGATAGCCCCAGTCGTATGCTTCCATAACAGTGTCATAGTCTGCATCGGAGTGACCTACTGCAACGACGACGTTGTTGTCAATACATGCTCTTGCGAATTCCTTTGAACCGGGAAGCTCGGGAGCGGAGCTCCAACGTGCGAGCTTGTCACCGTATTTTTCGAGAAGAAGGTTATAATCCTCGGGCTTCGGCGGTGTGATGTACTCGGGATTCTGTGCACCCGCCTGAGCGAGAGCGAAATACGGGCCCTCGAGATGGATGCCCGGCATATATGCGCCCTTTGTGTTCTTTGCGTTTGCTTCATCGAGAACTTCAAACATACCGATATATTCTTCGATAACGCCCGAAGATGCCGTCGGGAGAAGGACGGTCGTTCCAAACTTTGCGTGGAGCTCAGCTGCCGCGAGGAAAGCATCAACCGTGCAATCCATGAAGTCGCCGCCGCCACCGCCGTGGACATGGATATCGATAAATCCCGGAGAGATATATTTGCCGCCTGCATCGTGGCCGACATCGAAGGGCTTTTCTTCCTTCGTTACCGCGATGATTCTGTCGCCGTCCGTGTAGACAGCGGTGCCCTCGGGAGCGATTGTGTTTCCGAGAATGACTTTGCCGTTATAAAACTTATGTACCATAACAAATCACCTTTTTAAAACAAATTTTTACATATATAATGATAATCCAAAACACCAAAAAAAGCAATAGCAAAATAAGTTTTGCCATTGCTTTTTCGACTATCTGAGAGATTTGAATGCGCGAGCGGGATTTACCTTCATTGCATCCGCATCAAATTCGGGAGTGTATTCCATTCTGATGAGGTTTGCTTCCATATAGTTGAAGGGAGAGAGTGAGCCGAAGCAGAGCTGTTCCTTTGTGATAGCGCCCGAAACTGCAGCACCTGCCGCCGTGTTGAGTGTTTCAAACTGCGTTGTGTCAAAATATGTATTCTTGCGCTCGCGGATAAGCTTTCCGAAATGCTCTCCTGCCGCAAGCGGGGAGAAAGAGGTTGCAAAAACGTGAATCTTGTCGTTCTTTGAGAGAAGTGCAAAATAGTCTTCTCCTCCGATATTGTTGTAGTTATCAAGCTTTGATCTTCCGCGGAAGTTCTCAAATCCCGAGCAGATGCGGACGGGAACGTCAAGCTCTTCTGCAAGGTCGATTACCCATTTTGCACGATGCTTTGCACTATATTCGTCATAGAGCATCTCGGGTGCGAGTGAGTAGCCGTGGTAAATCGGGGCCATTTCAAAACCGACAAAGCCTGTATCGATCATATCGCGCGCATCCTTTTCCCATGCAGGATAAGTCGGATTGACGATTGCAAGAGGGAGAAAAACTGTCTTGCCGTCATATGCGCGAAGCTCCTCGAGAAGTTCGAGATTTGCCGTGTTTGCATCTTTATAGAAGAAGCCGTTGAGGTTTGCGACGACCATATGCGTGATTTCATATTTACGGGCGAGAACATCAAGCTCTTTGAGCGTGTTGTATTTAAGATTGCGGAACGGCCAGTGACCGACGTATGTACTGATATCAATAAACATAATTATTTACCTGCCTTTTCAATGAATCTCGAGAATGCACGTCCCGAAAGAATTGTCTTCTTGTCTTCGATTGATATATCTGCACCGAGAATTTTTGCAAGACCTGAGCTCCATCCGCCGTCCGTTGCAAAGAGAAGTCTCGATGCACCGAGGTAGCGGACGGATTCTTCGATGAGAGGACGGTCATAGACGCTTCCGCCGATATCGGCATAGACATTCGGGCAATCAGCAATGGCTTTGATTTCCCATTGCCAGTCACCGCCACCTCCGATATGCCCCATAATGAAGGTCGCCTCCGGATATCTGCGCGCGATATTTGCCATATGGTCGCCGCCCGAGCATCGGGGCTGACGCTTGCGGGTCAACGGATCCATAATGTGGGCGCAGTGCATGAGGATCGGAATATCAAGCTCGATGCATTTCTCAACGAGCGGGAACATCACGGGGTCATCCATAAAATACTGATGATAGAGCTTTACTCCGACGAAGCCGAGCTCACGGACGCAACGGTCAAGCTCCTCAAGTGTTTCTTTTGTGTAGCCGGGGTTTACGAAAGCCTGACCATAGATTCTTCCGGGATATCTCTGAGTTGCTTCAAAAACGATATCGTTTGCGCGGCGGAAATTTTCGGGCGGACAATGGCGGTCGGCGGGGATGGGCTTTGAAACGACGATTTTATCGACACCGATGATATCGAGCGTCTTCATCTGCGCATCGCATTTTTCGATATCGAGTCTGTCACCCTCCGCTCCGCGGATGGCGAGGATTCCCGAAACGTGCTCGTGCCAGGAAACAACGGGATTGTCGCGAACGAGCTTCATCTGCTCTTTGATATTCATAAACAAGTCTCCTTTTTTAACGGTGGTTTGTGTTCATGATGTCAGTTTATCATATTATTCGCAAAAATAAAAGGGTTATAATTTCAATATATGTGTCTTTTTTTGATTTTTTTATTGATATGAAAGATTTAAAATGATATAATCAAACAGGTTGAAGGAGGAGACTTTCATGATAATGCTCGATAAATACGGTGATGAGCTATATAAGCTTCGCAGTATCGGCAGGCACGATTCGCGCATCCACGGCGACGTCAGATTCTTCCGCTCGAAGAATTACTGGGGACTGCATTACGTTTCGCGCGGGAGCGGTCGGCTGATCATCCGTGGTACGGAATATGAGGTTCCCGAAAATTCGCTTTTCCTAACTCCACCGTTTGAACCCATCAATTACTATTCCGAAGAGAAAAACCTCTGGGAATATTATTTCATTGCGGGTTATCCCGATTCCGTGCTCGATGTTGCAAAGCCGCTTGGAATGAGCTCCGGGAAATTCGTTGCCGCGGCAAAAAATTCCGATGAAATCACAAAGCTTTTTGAAGGCTTTTTCGAAAACGGGCAGGATGAGCCGTATTTTCGCGCGCTCGGGATTTTGAACCGGATTCTCTCGCTTGAATATATTGCCCCGAAAAGAAGCGAACTGCGAAGCAGGGAAGAGGAGATTGCCCGGAGCGTTGATGAGATTATCCGTTTCAATTATAAGAATTCCGAGTTTTCAGTTTCGGATATTGCGGAAATGCTTCATTTGCATCCGTCGCAGCTTTCGCGGACATATAAGTCGGTCAGCGGCGAGAGCCCTATCTCGCATCTTGTCGGGATGAGGCTTGAATATGCCTCGGAGCTTCTCCTGAGCAAGAAGCTTTCCGTTGCGGAGCTTTGCCGCGAATGCGGGTTTGGTGATGAGCGGTATTTTATGAGGCGCTTCAAGCAGAAATTCGGCAAAACCGTCGGCGAATACAGAAAAGAGAATTAAAAAGAAATCCGCGCATTTTTGGCGCGGATTTCTCAGACTGTCGAAAAAGGCACAAGAACACAAGCGGAGAATTTATATATAGGGAACGATCTATGTGTCGTTCTGTCTCAAATTTTCACAAAACCAATTTACAAAAAAACGGAGCATTGTATATAAAACGCCTTGAAACATCA
>JAZSHZ010000168.1:0-2900 GCA_045533555.1 Eubacteriales bacterium | reverse complement strand
AGGACAGACAGTCTCTATTTCTTCGGGACAGGAATCAGAACTTCTCAGGCACTTGCGGTCATAACCGCTATTGTTGCGGTTATTGTTTTGGTTTATAATTATAAAAAGATAAATTCGGAGGTAAAGACAAATGAGTGCAGTGATAATTGACGGAAAGGCGACATCCAAAAAACTTCGCGGTGAGGTTTATGACAAGGTCAAAAAACTCGGCGATATGGGAATCAAGGCAGGTCTTGCTGTTGTTATTGTCGGCGATGACCCTGCAAGCCGTACATATGTAAATAACAAAAAGAAGGCTTGTGCAGAGTGCGGAATTTACAGCGAAGAATATGCGCTTCCTGCAGAGACAACGGAAGAAGAGCTTCTCGCGCTTATCGATAAGCTTAACGCTAAAGAGGATATAAACGGCATCCTCGTTCAGCTTCCTGTTCCGAAGCATATTTCGGAGGATAAAATCATAAATGCTATTCGCCCCGATAAGGACGTTGATGCATTCCACCCGCAGAACGTGGGTAAGATTATGACGGGTGATTTTGATTTCCTCCCGTGTACACCGGCAGGCGTCATGGCTCTCTTTGAGGAATACGGAATCGATGTTGCGGGAAAGCGCGCGGCAGTTATCGGCCGTTCAAACATTGTCGGAAAACCGCAGTCGATGCTTCTTCTCCATAAGAACGCGACCGTAACCATCTGCCATTCGAGAACAAAGGATCTTGCAAAAATTCTCCGCGAATCTGATATAATCGTTGCGGCAGTCGGCAGAGCGGGATTCGTCACGGGTGATATGGTTTCCGAGGGCTGCGTTGTTATGGATGTCGGCATAAACAGAAATGCGGAAGGCAAGCTCTGCGGCGATGTCGATTTTGAGTCGGTTTCCGAGAAGGCTTCGTTCATCACTCCGGTTCCCGGCGGAGTCGGTCCGATGACGATTACAATGCTTATGAAGAACACCTTGAAAGCGGCTTGCATCCAGAACAATATAAATATCGAATAATTTAGATATTTTTGGGTTGACAAATCGCATTTAACCAAGTATAATATATTTTGTGACGTTTAAAGCCACAGTTATGGAGTCTATTATGAAGATTAACATTAAACAACTTCGCGATGGCACCCTGCGCGCCAAAGAATTTGACTTTGAAGTAGATATCTCTGATATCGAACCAAGTGTCCCCGGCGGTGTAACGATCTCGGGTGAGATTGTCAACCGTGCGGATGTTCTCATCCTTTCGATGGAAATGAGGGGAGTGCGGGAGCTTCTGTGCGATCGTTGCGCAAAGGAATTTTCCAGAGAAACGGTTGTTCCGTTTGAGTCCTGCGTTGTTGATCATCTCGACAATGAGGATGATGAGGATTATTTCATTGTGTGTGAAGATGATGAGCTCGATATAGAAGAGCTTGCGGTTTCGATGTTCATTCTGGGCTTCGAAAGTAAAAATTTGTGCTCCGAGGATTGCAAAGGTCTTTGCCAGAAATGCGGAGCCAATTTAAATGAGCAGGTCTGCAGCTGTAAGGACGAGTCGATTGACCCAAGACTTGAAATTTTGGCGCAGTTGCTTGATGACTAAGTAAAAAAACTTACGTTTTATATATCGAAGGAGGTGTCAAACTCATGGCAGTACCAAAGAGAAAACATTCAAAATCGAGAAGAGACATGAACCGCAACGCGCATTGGAAGCTTTCCCTTCCGGGAATCGGCGCATGCCCGAAGTGCGGAGCAATGAAGCTTTCGCACAGAGCTTGCAAGAATTGCGGAACATATAACGGACGCGAGGTTATCGCTGCTGCTGAGGCGAAGTAATTTCGCCGATGAACTCAATTCGGTAAAGGGTAGAGGCGGATGGTTTCATCCGTCTCTATTTGTATTTCCGTTAAAAAACTTGATTCAGGAGAGTTTTTATGAGCGCAATAATAAAAGAAGTCGAAGCAGGCAGTCCTGCGGCGCGCGCAGGGATAAGAGAGGGCGATGAGCTTATCTCGATAAACGGTCATATGATCCGTGATGTGCTTGACTATAAGTTCTATTCATACGACAGAAAATTGAAAATAGAGCTTGCGCGCAAGAAAATAAAAATAAAAAAAGAGGAAGGCGAGGACTTGGGTCTCGTCTTTGAGACGTATCTTATGGACAAGGCAAAGCGATGTGCAAACAACTGTGTTTTCTGCTTTGTGGATCAGATGCCGAAAGGAATGCGTGAAACTCTCTATTTTAAGGATGACGATGCAAGAATGTCGTTTCTCCTCGGAAATTATATTTCGCTGACGAATCTTTCCGAAGAGGATATAGACAGAATGATAAGAATGCACATAAGCCCCATAAATGTCTCGGTTCACGTTACGGACCCTGAGATCAGAAGAAAAATGGTGCGTAATGTGAGGGCGGGAGAATGTCTCGTGATAATGAAGCGCTTTTGCGATGCGGGCATTTCGATGAATTGTCAGATAGTCGTGTGCCCCGGTCTCAATGACGGAGAAGTGCTCAGGAAATCGATCTCTGATATGCTCGGCCTCGGCGAATGCATAGAAAGCATAGCTGTTGTTCCGGTCGGTATAACGAAACACAGAGATGGGTTATATCCACTTGAACCCGTAAGCCCGTCGATTGCGGAGGAAACAATTGCAATCGTCGATTCTTTCGGTGCAAAATGCCGCGATGAGCGTGGAGACCGCGTTGTTTATGCTGCGGATGAATTCTATATCAAAGCGGGCAAAGACCTCCCGGAAAACGAATATTATGATGGCTATCCACAGCTTGGAAACGGTGTTGGGCTTATGACTCTTATGAAGGAAGAATTTCTCGATGCGCTCGAATATACGGAGCTGCCGGAAAGGGTTGTAGATTTCTGCGTTGCGACGGGTGTTGGGGCGGCGCCTTTTATAAGAAAACTCATTGACGAATT
>JAZSHZ010000305.1:0-7303 GCA_045533555.1 Eubacteriales bacterium | reverse complement strand
AGATATTGCGCGTGGTTAGTATCCTGATACTCATCGACGAGGACGTATCTGAATTTATTGCGATAATAATCGAGAACATCGCGATGCTCCGAAAGAAGGGTTACCGTCAACATAATTATATCGTCAAAGTCGAGAGCATTCGCCGCCTTCAGGCGCGCCTGATAGCGCGAATATACCTCTGCAATTTTCTCAAGGCGGAAATTACCCTCCGATTCAATCTTGAATTTTGCAGGCGTGAGCATCGAGTCCTTTGAACGGCTGATGACATTCTGAATAGCCTTTGGCGGAAATGCCTTCGTGTCTATATTAAGCTCTGCAAGGCAATCCTTGACGACTCTTTCCGAATCTGCCGAGTCGTATATCGTAAACGACGTGTCATAGCCGAGCTTATCAATATTTCGGCGAAGGATTCTCACGCAGGCGGAATGGAAGGTCTGCGCCCAGATGTCGTTCGCCTTTTCTCCGCAGACGCGCTCAAGTCGCTCCTTGAGCTCATTTGCCGCCTTGTTCGTAAACGTTATTGCGATGACCGACCACGGGTTTGCAGGGCGAAGCTTGCAGATATTTTCCGCACTTTCGCGCAGGAATTCATCTCCCGAGCGGAGATATTCGCGGAGGATTTCGATATCCATCTCCGTTATTCTCTCATCGACCTCGTCCGAATAATAGGCGTTGCCGTATTTAATTATATTCGCAATGCGGTTGATGACGACGGTTGTCTTGCCGCTTCCCGCACCTGCAAGCAAAAGAAGCGGGCCTTCCGTCTTGAAGACCGCGCGCCTTTGCATATCATTTAAAAATCCGAATTCGCGCTCAATGTGCGCGCGGCGAAGCGATAAGAACTCCGCCTTTTTTTCACCAGTAAGCATAAAATTTATTCTCCTAAAAATGCCGCGCCGATGATGCCCGCATCATTTCCAAGCTCGGCCGTGAGGAATTTCGGTTGTCTTCCGTATGTCGAATAGGATTCCTTTTCGACGATTTTGCAGAGGGGCGCAAGAAGCGTCTCCCCTTCTTTTGCAATGCCCCCTCCGAAGATGATAGCCTCGGGATAAAGCAGGTTGATAATATCAACGACACCGGTCGCAAGATATCTGATATATTGATCGACGACTGATTTTCCTGCCTCGTCACCCGCGCGCATTGCGTCAAACGCAGTCTTTCCGCTGACTTCATCAGGTGTCTTTGCGAGCTTATTAAGAAGGCTTTCGGGGTGCTTCTCCATTGCCTCGCGCGTCTGGCGCTTAAGCGCCGTCGCTGAGCCATAGAGCTCAAAGCAACCGTGTCTTCCGCAGGCGCAGGGAAGCCCTTCGGGATAGAGGCACATATGGCCGATCTCTCCCGCAGCACCGTTGCAACCCGAGAAAACCTTGTTATCAAAAATGATACCTGCGCCGATACCCGTTCCGAGTGTTATCATAACTGCATTACTGTAGTTTTTCGCAGCACCGAAAAGAACCTCGCCAAGTGCCGCGGCATTTGCATCGTTTCCTATCGTGCAGGAAAGCCCCGTCTCGCGCTTGATATATTCCGCAAGCGGAGTATTTTTAAACGGAACGTTGTTGCAATAGACGACAATTCCCGTCTTATCGTCCGCGTGTCCCGGAACTCCGATTCCGACACCCGATATCTCCGCACCTTCCGCGTGAGTCTTTATTTCGTTTATAACACCTGCGATTGCGGCGAGAAGGCTCTCCTCACTGTCAGTCACAGTCGGGGTGCTTGTCTTATAAAGAAGCTCTCCCGAATCGGAGACGAGGCCTCCCGCAATATTTGTTCCTCCAAGATCTATTCCTATCTTCAATGCTTTCTACTCCTTAGTCATAAAAATTATCGCTTATTCTTGCGGAGAGATCCTCTGCCGCATTATATCCCATCTTCTTATGGCGGTTATTCATCGCCGCAACCTCGAGGATAACCGCAAGGTTTCGACCGGGCTTGACGGGAATCGTCAGACACGGGATATTGATTCCGAGAATATCCATATACTGCGTATCCGCGCCGAGGCGGTCATACTGCTTGCCATCCTGCCATATTTCGAGGTTGATGACGAGGTCGATCTTCTCCGTCAGCTTGACGGACCCCATACCGAATATTCTTCTGACATCGACGACACCGATGCCGCGAAGCTCGATGAAATGGCGGATGATTTCGGGCGCAGTTCCGACGATGCTCTTCGATGAAACCTTCTTGAGTTCGACGGCATCGTCCGCAATGAGACGGTGTCCGCGCTTGACAAGCTCAATCGCCGTTTCGCTCTTTCCGACTCCGCTCTCACCGAGCAGAAGAACACCTTCGCCGTATATCTCGACTAGGACGCCGTGGCGCGTTATGCGCGGCGCAAGCTGAACCTTGAGATATGCAATCAGAGCAGACATGAATTCGGATGTCGTCTCCGGTGTTCTGAAAATCGGGGTTTTATATTTCTCCGCAACCTCGCAAAGCTCGGGGAAAATCTCCTGATTTCTCGTGAAAACAACAAACGGAATGTTCTTTTCAAGAAGCGCCCCGAAGCGCTTTATTCTCTCCTCGACGGAAAGCGTACTCAAAAAGCTTCGCTCGACGCGGCCTATAACGACCGTTCTCGTATTGTCGAACTGGTCAAAAAAGCCTGCAAGCTGAAGACCCGGGCGGTTTATGCCCGTCGATGCGATATCCTTGTGGTCATACCCATCTGGGGCATAGACGACCTCAAGAGAAAATTCCTTGACGATTTCGCGAAGCTTGATGGTGTAGTTACCGACATATGATGAATCCAAAACCAAGCACCTCCGAATGCATATTATTCTATTATAATTATAACTTTATTTTATGCAAATTTCAACAATAAAACCGAGAAGATTTTCGGTTTGATTTTTGAATTTTCGTCCTTTGTTTTATTTCGCATCATCAGCAATTCAACAAACACCCCTTGACAAAATTCTCTCCATACACTACAATAAAATTGACAATTAAATAACGAATCAGATGATGTGAAGAAAAACATAAGGGGCTTGCGCCGAACAAAAACGACCAACGGCGTGACGACCGTGCATATGTGGGATGGAGATAATATCATAGCAGACCTTGATGGCAACTATGCATTGAAGACGGGCTATGCAAGAGCACACGACCTGTCAACGATGTATAATGCAGACGGCGATGAATGGTATTATATAATGAGCGACCGCGGTGATACGATACAGATGTATAACGACACCTCGGAAACAAACTATCTCTATGATGCCTACGGAAATCAGCAGACAGAAACGACATCCGACATCAACCCCTTCCGCTACAGCGGCGAATACTACGATGCCGAAACCGGCTTCACCTACCTCCGCGCACGCTACTACGACCCGACGATAGGACGATTCATATCCGATGACCCGATACGCGACGGGTTGAACTGGTATGCGTATGCTAATAACAACCCAATTATGTTTGTCGATCCGTGGGGGTTATGGGCTGAAGATGTTCATTATACTAAAACATTAGAAGTAATAACGGTGAAAGGAAATACAGAAACTCCTGAGTATAGAGAAATTATAGCTAAAGCTTGTAGAGATACTGATACAGGTGGCTTGAGTCAAATGCCTTGGGGAGATCAAAGTTATCATTTAATTCCAATAAAATGGTGGCGATTCTAGAATTGACCATTCGGAAGGAAGACTTAATTATGCCATAAAAAAATGGAATGAGTCCGAAGTCATATATGCAAGAGATTTAAATGAAGCCACTAAGATTCAAGACCAGAAAAAAGAGATTTTGCAATACAAAAACGATAGATGATACACAATATGATATGTATTTAGGTAGTGACGGGAAATATTATCCAACAGAATCGAAAGGAGCATATAATAGCGATAGATATAAGCATACAGAACAAGTTAGCATAAATTATATTAAGCGTTTTAAAGAGGGAATAACAAGATGAGGAGGTTATATGATGATTTGGAAAATGTGTATATATCATATGTTTTGCTGTATGCTAGGAATGATTGTTATTGGAATGAATTTAACATTTACCCAAAATAGAATTATAGAAATTATTCTATACATTGTGTATTCAATAACTGTTATAGTTTTCTATTTTATTATTGGTTATAGATTTGTTGAGATTGGCGGTGCTATTAAAATTCAAGCACAAATTTGGTTTATATCATTTGTGTTAATTATTGTTGGTTTTATAAGTGTTGAACACTCGCTTTTATTCAATTTATCTTTCCAACCATTGTTTGCGTTGTTTGATGATATGTTGAGCCAAGAAAAAATATATGTTATAAGCTCTTTATGTCCCTCCTTTTTAATAGAACTCGGCTATATTTATAAGTTGATTAATATGAAATGAAAGTAAGACAAAGGAACGGTTAATGCGGGTGACAATGGGGACGTACATTTTTTGTCAACATTTGCTTTCAAGGGCGGTAGCAACCCTGCCGCCCTTTACCCTCCGAGGGCGGCAAACACAATAGAACCGTCCCTTTGTGTCTGAAGGAGGAAGTAAAATGGTTACAATATCAATAATCCTAATAGTTGGGTTGATGCAATTAGGTCATTGAAAGGAGCTAAATACTTATGAAAAGGATAATGATACTGTCGATTTGCCTCGTGCTTTGTCTTTCTATGGTTTCAAGCGCAGAGAAGGTTCTTTCGGAGAAAAAATTCCAAAAAGCGACATACGGAATTAAAATAGGAATCGAGGATGCTGAATTTGAATATCCTGTTTTCAATAACGAAGGGAATACATATGTTTCCTTGAGAGACATATGTAAGGAATTACATATACCGGTTTATTGGAATGAGGAAACAAAAGAAGCGGTTGTAGATAAACCTAATTCTGAAATTTCGATTTCTAATTCAACGAAAAGAAAAGAAGATGGAATTATCCCGGATAAAGAGACCGCATTGGCTATAGGAAAAATAATTCTAGAAACGTACACTGGAGAAAAATATGAATACGAAACAAAAAATGTAAAGTATTTTCTAGTAGCGGAATTTAATGAAGAATATAACGCGTGGGAAATAGTTCAAAATTACGAGTATAAGAAGATGCCCAATTTCGCACTCGGTGGTGGCGGAAAGAGGCCATGTATTGCGTTGAGTAAAAACACAGGTGAAGTCATATATATGAATACATATTTTACGCATAAAGAGATATTGCAGAAATTTGATTATCAATGATAAACGTCTGGACAAGGGACGAGACAATAGGGACGTCAGACTGTCGAATAATTATTTGTCAACATCTCAAGGGCGGTAGCACTCCTGCCGCCCTACGGAATTTGTGGTAACGGTAGCGATTACGTTTTTATCGAACCCATCGTAGGGGCGATTCACGAATGTCCCCTACGAGATTAGTTTGACATTCTGCATACATAAAAGAAGCCCGGAAAAATTCCGAGCTTCTTTTAATTTTCTTATTCGATTACTTGCCTGCCTGCATCTCTGCGACGGATTCGAGAACTGCATCTGCCATAAAGATGAGCTGTTCTTCGGAGAGGCCGTAGAGCGGAAGGTGCGTGAAGCGCTTATAGAAGACTTCTTCGCAAACCGGGCAGGTTGATGCGATGAGGTCGCGGTCATAGCCGTGCTCACGGATTACATCAAAGCGATAGAGCGGTCCGAAATGCGGGATATTTGTAACTCCCTTTTCGGCAAGCTTCGCCTTGAGCGTCTGGATATCTCCGCCTGCCTTTGCAGGATCGATCTGGAGGAGATACATATGGAAGGAAGGCTGAATATCCTTCTCGTTTACCTTCTGCGGAATGATAGCCGGATTCTCGGAGAAGCGGCGCGTGAGATATTCTGCAGCGGCGCGGCGCTCCGCAATGATCTTCTCATTACGAGCGACCTGAAGCTGGAGGCCGAGACCCTGAATCTCGGTTGTTGAGCTGTTGCCTGCGACAGATGTTCCGTATTTGCCCTTGATGGATGTGATATCATAGAGCCAATGGTCGATCTTCTGCGAGAAGTTGAGGCCGAGGAAGCGAGCCCTCTTCATATCCTCGCGGAAATCTTCGATATTTGTCGTGAGGATGCCGCCTTCACCGAAGGAGGTGATATTCTTGACCTCGTGCATCGAGAAGCCTGCAAAGTCTCCGATCGTTCCGACCTTTCTGCCCTTATAGACAGCGCCGAAGCCGTGAGCCGCATCTTCAAGAACGAGGATATCATGCTTTCTTGCAATTTCCATAATCGGATCCATATCAACGGGATAACCGCCGATATGTACCGGAACGATCATCTTCGTCTTATCGGTGATCTTCTTTTCAACGTCCTTCGGGTCCATATTGATCGTCTCCGGGTCAACGTCTGCAAAGACGAGCTTTGCGCCGACGGAGAGCGGATATGCCATTGTCGCAACGAAGGTGATAGCCGGAACGATGACTTCATCGCCCGGGCCTATGCCTGCATACTTATATGCAATCTCAAAGCCTGCGGTGCAGTTTGCGACGAATGCGCAGCCCTTTGTTCCGAGGTATTCATCGACCATATCCTCTGCCTTCTCGACCTGAGAGCCGAGAGAGAGCTTTCCGGGAGGAGTCGAAATCTCGGAGAGCTTATAAATCTCTTTCTTGACGTTATCGAATATTGCATCATATTCTGCGCCCTCGCCCTGCATGAGGAACTTGACGACTGCGAGAAGGTCATCGGCATTATAATTTTCGCCGACAGCTGCCCACGGAACGCGGGTCTCGCCGGTGTTGTATCTGAAATCAGTTGCTTTCTTTGCCATTTTTAAAAACCCCTTTCCAAGTTTATAATTATATTTTAAAGCAAAGGAAAGCTTTTGTCAATAATTATTTCAAGCTTTGCAATAATTATTTTCAAGTGACAAAATTTTTATTCTCGTTGACAAATTTTGACATTTTTGTTATTCTTAAATAAAGTAGGGGTGGTGAAAGTGATGAAATCGACAGGAATAATCAGAAAAATGGACGAGCTTGGCAGAATCGTTCTGCCGATGGAGCTTCGCAAAAAACTTGGGATAAACAGGCAGGATCCGATCGAGATCTATGTCGACGGGGATTCGATAATCCTCAGAAAGGCAGGAAACACCTGCATCTTCTGCGGTGCGGAAGATGGTCTTTCCGGATATCTCGGCAAAAGCATCTGTGAAAATTGCAAAAAGAATATTGCTGAATAGATGAAAAACGGTTTCGGAAAATCCGAAACCGTTTCAGACTGTCGAAAAAGGCACAAGAACACAAGCGGAGAATTTATATATAGGGAACGATCTATGTGTCGTTCTGTCTCAAATTTTCACAAAACCAATTTACAAAAAAACGGAGCATTGTATATAAAACGCCTTGAAACATCA
>JAZSHZ010000226.1:0-34062 GCA_045533555.1 Eubacteriales bacterium | reverse complement strand
ACAAGTGCGGGCTTCAGGCTTATAACGGAAGCAGATATCAATAAATTATAACAGGATAAATAATGGCAAAAGCCTGCCGCTTTCCGTAGCGGCAGGCTTTTTTTCTTTTTTGCGGATGACGGAAAAACCGTTATTCGGATTTGGGAAGCATTTCTGTGATCTTTGCTTCGATTTCAGAAAGCTTCTGCTCGATATTATCAAGCTCTTCGGCCGTCATCGCTTCTCCGTCCTTTGAAAGTGCGGTTGCGATATCCGTGAGGTCGATGCCGAGCCTTGAATATTTTGCGACGGATGTGAGATCCCCTGTGCTTGCGATATCGCGGGAATGCTCCGTATAGCTGTTTGCAAGCTCCGTATATTTATCCATGAGCTTATCCGCGCGGGATTTGACGCAGGCAGAGAGGGAGAGGCAGAGAACAAGCGCAAGTGTTATCGCGAGAAATCTTCTCATATCGTCTTCCTCCTTATTCGATTGTGACTTTCTTCATAATGACGGGTGTGAGCGGCTTGTCGGAATAGTTCGTTTCGACCGCCGCGATTTCGTCGACGACCTCGATGCCCTCAACAACATGGCCGAATGCAGCATAGTTGCCGTCAAGGTGCGGAGCATCCTTGTGCATAATGAAGAACTGGCTGCCTGCCGAGTTGGGCATCATCGAGCGGGCCATGGAGATGACTCCGCGCGTGTGGCGGATGGGGTTGTCGATTCCGTTTGACTTGAATTCGCCCTTGATAGTGTGTCCCGGGCCGCCCATACAGGTGACGTCGGGGCAGCCGCCCTGAATCATAAAGCCGGAGATGACGCGGTGGAAAGTGAGCCCGTCATAGAAGCCCTTGTTTACGAGATTTTCAAAGTTCTCAACCGTAATCGGCGCAGCCGCCGCATCGAGCTCAAGCTTGATCTTTTTGCCGTTTTCCATTTCAATAACTACCATTATAATAATCCTCCGTTAAAATATATTATGAGATTATTATACACGGATTTTTAAAAATGTCAATTTGTGAGGAAGATAAAAAGGTTGAGATATCCTGCAAGAATGAGCCAGATGATATAGGGCAGCTGGAGATAACCCGCCGCCTTGTCGACGCGGAAAAACATAACCGTCATAATGATGACGACGGCGAGGAGGAGCAAGAGCCAGAGAAAAGCGAAGCCGAATGCGCGCATATTGAAAAAGATTATGCTCCAGAAGAAATTGACGGCAAGGTTGATTCCGAAAACAGTCAGCGCATCGCTTTGCGGCTCGCGCAGATAAACTCTTGCCGCGCCGATTCCCATCAGGATATAGAGAACGCTCCAGACGATGGGGAATGCCCAAGCAGGCGGCGCAAGCGGAGGCTTTGCGACAGTGTCGAAGACGTTCATGGAATTGCGAGTCAGAAATGCCGAAAGTGCGCCGACACCGAGAGATAGCGCAATGAAGAAAATATAAGTTTTCGTTTCTTTTTTCATTATAATCACACTCCTTGCAAAATTATATGAAAAAAACTTTAAATTATTCGAAATTGAGTTGCAATTCTCTTTTAAAAGTGATATCATATATGCTGAATGATAATGGGGGGTTAATGCCCGTTTGTGGAAAAATTAAGTATATATAGTGAAAGGGAAAAGGCGAAATGACAAAAAGAATTTTTGCGGCAATCGTTGCCCTTGCGCTCGTTCTCGGGATGTTTGGAACAAGCGTATTCGCGGCAGACGGAGAAAACATCGAGCCGAAGGCAGAGGTCACAAGACTTGAAGCATTGACACTTACTCAGGCAGAGCACGATTATATGTGCTGGCCGAACGGAGATGACACGGTTGACCGTCCTCTTGAAATCGTTGTCAACTTCAAAGCACTTGAAACTGCAGAAGAAGTAACATACAGCCCGTGGAAGCAATGGAAGGTAGATTTCTACCTCACGCTTGAAGACCTTTCCGGCGACAGTATCACGGCAGATAACTGCTATCTTGCAGGAAACTACGGAACATTCGGATGGATAGTCATTCCGACGGACGGTCTGGAGCTTGAAGAGGGAGTTACATATCCGATAGTAAGCGCATATGATGCGAACATCACATACAAGCAGATATGCGAAAGTGTCAAGGATTTCACCTCCGCTATCCATATTGATCAGGCAATACTCGATGCAAACCCCGATATGAAGGTAAAGCTCGAGCTTAAGATAACAAACCCCGAAGACGAGAATCAGAAGTTCGTCATCGGCGACCCGCTTGTCTATACATTCGATGATCTCAAGAATGAAGAGGAAGCGCCGAAAGAGTATATAATATACGGATCAAGAATGACACTTGGAAATACTCTTGAAATTGATTTCTCAATTGTTCCCAGACTTGTCGAAGATACTGACAGAATCGTTATCAACCAGATGCGTGCAGATGGTAAAATAGTAACTGTTGAGAAAACTGTTGCTGAAATCAAGAATGTTGTGGTAGATGGATTCTACGAGGCAACTATTGGTGTTGCGGCAAAAGAAATGGCAGATTCGGTGGAAATCACTGTTTATGATGCTTCCGGAAAAGTTAAGGACAGTTACACGGAAAGTGTCCGTGGTTATGCTATGAAAGTTCTTAAGAACACTAATGACAGCAAATTGAAGACGGTTGTTGTTGATATGCTTAACTATGGTGCAAAGGCACAGGAGTATTTCAAGTACAATGTCACGGATTTTGCAAATAATCAACTTACGGAAGAACAAAAGAAATTCGCATCTGATGAGGCAGAGCTCGATGATAATTATCAGGGCAGTGAGACATCTTTAGGCTCATCATTGATGCTTAAAAGCAATATTACTCTTACCTCGTATTTCAAAAAACCTGCGGATATCAACGGAATGTATGCAACTGTGGAATATACAAACCATAATGATAAAAACAAGGAATTCACTATAGATAGCAGTGAGTTTGATACCCAATATTCAAGTCAGTTGATAGGTATTGAAACATCAACACTCGTTGTCGCGGATATCAGCCAGATCGTATCGATAAATGTATATAATGCGGATGGAACGTTATACGGTTCGGCAAAAGATAGCATCGAAAGTTATATAGCATATGCAAGAACTGCTGATACGGAAGAAGTTTCGATTGCTAATGAGCTTGCTAAATTTGCATTAGCTTCATACAACTATTTTCACAAGTAATTAGTTTTCCAGAGAGGAGAGGAGAATATATGAAGTATTCAAAACCGGAAATTGAGGTAATCACGTTTGAGGAAAAGGATGTTATAACAGCATCCGGAATTGACACAAACGAGAAAGAGGATCAGCTTCCGCTTATACCGAGAGTATAAGAGAATCTCGGTGCATGAGAAAAGATTCTGCCTCAAGTCAACGAAAGAGCCGACACTTCTGTGTCGGCTCTTTCGTTATTCATTTAAGCTTATTCACTATATATTCAAGATACATATCGACGATATCAAGCTCCGGGTGCGTTGCATAGAGCATCCTTGCGCCGACGACGTCTTCGATCTCATTTATGACGGGTCTGCCCTCATGATACATAATGTCTATCCCGCAGTAGTCAAAATCGAGGCTTTCGCAAACCTTGGCAATAAGCCCGCGCTCTTCCTCCGAAAGCTCCTTTTTCTCGACCTTGCCGCCGAGGGAAAAATTGCTTCGGAAATCGCCGTCTCCGATCCGGAGAACTGCGGCGACGGGTTTGCCACCAAGGATATAGACTCGCATATCTCGCCCGAGCGTCGTCGCAAGCGGTTGGATGACATATTCATCGGGCGAAATTGCGCCCCTTGCCGTTTCATATTCCGCATCATTGCGGATGAGAGTGACGTTCTTTCCGCCGTGGCCGCAGCAGGGCTTTATGACGGCGGGATATTTCTCTATTTCGGGCGGAATATCATCCGATTTTGCCGACACCCACGGTATCACGGGGATGCCGTTTGCGGCGAGATATTCATAAGTTCTTGCCTTGTTGTTGCAGATTCCGGAAACTTTGGAATTATTGAAGGTCGGGATGCTTCTTGCCTCAAGAGCGCGCGATATATCGGGGCGCATTGCGCGAACTATTGCAAAACCGGGATTTCCCTCGGGAAGCCCGTCATCGCAGAGAATGAGCGAGAAATCGATTCCGTATTTTTTGCCCTTTTCCATATGCATTTCGATGAAGGTGCGGTTTCTTTCCGCGCCCTCCTTTTCATAAACAAGCCAGCCTGTCATAAAATCACCCCAGCTTTGAAATAATATGCTCTGCTATGAGGGAAGCAAGGTCTATGCCGGTGCAGTCAAGCGTGCTCTTGAAGTGTGCGTTTGAATTGACCTCGCAGATGAGCGGGCCATCCTTTCCGAAGAGAATGTCTATACCCGCAAAATCGAGTCCGAGTCGCCTTGAAGCCTCCTCTGCAAGCGCAATTTCAGCCTTCGTCGGCATATAATTCACTCCGCTTCCGCCAAGCGTGACATTTGAGCGGAAATCGCCATCCCTGCTCTCGCGCCGCATTGCCGCGCGGAATTTGTGCCCGACAACGTTCATTCTGACATCAATCCCCGCGCTTTCCTTTATAAGCTCCTGGAAGATGAGCGGAGTTTTTTCGTGCTCCTTCGTTATGGAAACGAGCTCTTCCATATCGTTTGCAAGATAGACCTGCGCACCGAAAGAGCCGAATGTCTCTTTGATGACGATGGGGAAACCGAGCATTTCTGCAACGTTTTCGAGAAAGCCCGTGTCCGTGTAGCCGATGTTGGGAAATGTCTTCGGTGCAATTACCGTCTTCGGCATGGGAAGACCGCAAAGCGCAAGATGAGTCTTTGCTTTATCATCGCAGATTTCAATCGCGGATGCAGAATTGAAGACGGGGATTCCCTCCAATTCTATCTGCCGCGCGAGAGCGACGTCCTTATCCCAAAAAAGGACGAAATCCGGCTTTTCCGCAAAAGGAATATTCTCTCCAATGGGGGCGGAAAGGTCTGAATTTGCACAGAGCGAGAGGGTGACCTCTCGCTCTGAAAATGCTGATTTGAGCCGCGCATATATATCGCGGAATTTTTCTGTCGATAAAAATTTGTTGACGACAAGAATACCATTCATTTTTATATACCCCAGAAAAGGAATGTGAGAATATAGCCTGCGATAACTGCGGCAAGAGTAAACGGAATGCCGATGCGGAAGAAGTCGCGGTTCTTGACCTCATAGCCCGCATTGCGGAGAATGCCCGTTCCCGTGATGTTTGCACTTGCGCCGATGGGAGTGAGGTTTCCGCCGAGCGTTGCGCCGATGAGAAGACCGAAGGAAAGAAGTGTCGGGTCCATTCCGAGCTGAGTGGAGATTCCCGCAACAACGGGAAGCATCGCCGCAGTATAGGGAATGTTATCGATAAATGCGGAGAAGAGAACCGATGCCCAGACGATGAGTGTGTAGATAAGGAACATATTTCCTCCGCCGATCTTGACGAAGAATTTGCTTATTGCTTCAATAACTCCGAGCTCTTCGATACCTGCAATGACAACGAAGAGACCGAGAAGGAGCCCGAGTGTATAGAAATCCATTTCCTTGAAAACGTTTTTGAAGATAGCCTTGTTCTTCTTGAGGAAGAATTCGCGGAGAATGCCGATGACCATAAGTGCCATACAGATATAGCCGTTTGTCTCTGCGGGCTTGTTCGGAATGAAGGATGCGATGACAAGGCAGAGGATCGTTCCGAGGAGAAGTCCCGTCGGGAAATAATCGCGGACAACTGTTTTCTCCTGCGATTCGATCGGTTGAGTTTCTTTTCTGAAGAGTATGAGAAGGATGCCTGCCGAGATGAGTGCACCTGCCTGAACGACCCAGAAGAGACCGGGGCGCATCTTATACCAGAAGAAGTCAAGGAAGTTCATATCAAGCGCGCCGCCAAGCATGATCGAGGTCGTGTCACCTACGAGCGTTGCAGCGCCCTGAAGGTTTGAAGAAACCGCGATGGAAATAATCATTGCAACGGGGTTGATGTTGAGCTTCTTTGCGATGTTGAGAGCAACGGGCGCGATCATAAGAACGGTTGCGACGTTGTCAACGAAGGCAGAGATAAGACCTGCAAAGAGCGAAAGCCAAACGACTGCCCACTTGACGTTGGGAACCTTGTCTATGATGATATCGGCGAGAAGGTCGGGCATCTTCGATTCGATGAAGAGATAGACCGTTCCCATCGTACCCGCGATCATCATAAGAACGTTCCAGTCAACCGCGGTGAAGATTTCGGTGAGTGTGAAGCGGCACATGACCGAGAACACGACCGCCGAGCCAAGTGCAATATAGGGGCGGAACTTCTGGAATGAAAGCAGAAGCACATATGTAATTGCGAAAACTATAAGTGCAGGGACCATTTTTTAGCATCTCCTTTATGAAAAAATTACATTACATTATATCACGGATTTGTTGATTCTGCAATGATAAAAGTGAAGATAACATACAATTAACATTAATTGGAAAATATTGACAATAATATGCGGCGGTGATAATATATAATCAAGAAAATGTCAGGAGGCGGAAAATTTATGGAATATACCGTAACTTTTCTTGAGGGGCTCGTTTCCTTCATTTCGCCCTGCATACTGCCGATGTTGCCGATATATATATCGTATTTTGCGGGGAAATCGCAAAGCCGCGCCCGCGCATTTGCGCGCTCTGTCGCGTTCGTGCTCGGTTTTACCTGCGTCTTCTGCCTTCTCGGCTTCTTTGCGGGAAGCATCGGCGGGCTTCTTCATTCTTACCATACGGCGGTCGATATCGTCTGTGGCATTGTCATAATCCTTCTCGGGCTTCATTTTCTCGGCGTTATAAAACTTCCGTTTTTCAGGGGCTTCGGCGCGTCTCCGAAGGTTTCGGGTGTTTTCTCCGCGTTTGCCTTCGGCGGAGTATTTTCGCTTGCACATCTTCCCTGCATCGGTGCGTTTCTCGGAAGTGCACTGATGTCGGCTTCGGCATCGGGAAGCGCGGGAAAGGGTTTTTATATGCTCCTTTCCTATTCTCTCGGAATGGGAGTTCCGTTTCTCGTCTCCGCGTTGCTTATTCAGAAGCTTTCGCCCCTCTTTGATAAAATCAGGAATAATTATAAATTTATAAATCCGATATGCGGAGTTCTCCTTATCTTGCTCGGTTTTCTTATGGCGTCGGGGCTTCTCCATAGCTTCTTGCATATCGCCCTGCCGCACTGACGCGCCGCATTTCTGCACCGACCCGCGGGTATGGTAGAAACCATCGTAGGGGTCATTCACGAATGACCCGCGGGCTACATGCATCTCCCCTACGAACTCAAAGGACGGAAATGCAAAGTAAATACAACATCCCCTCCCGGATTCGGTTTCGGGAGGGGGATTTTTATATCCTTATGCTCTCGCCGCAGATGACGGAGATTTTCTTTTTTGCTCCGTCGGGGAGGATGAAGGTGGTTTCGTTGCATGTTTGCTCTTTCGGCTTTGCTGTTATCTCGAAGGCATCGCCGATCTTTGTCACCGTCAGAAGAAGTCCGCCAAAATGATAATCCGTCATCGGAACAAGCGGGATCGAATTCTCTGACCCGAACATATCAAACCCGTGGCGACACCATATCGCGCCGATAAGTTCGCCCGCACCGACGTTGGAGGACATACACGGCGTGCAATAGAAGCCGACGTTACTCCTTGCAAGCTCGCCGTTTCCCGCGTCGATGCATTCCCATATGTTGGGATAGCGGAGGTTGGCGTTGAGAACGGCTTCAAAAACGCGGTCGCAAAGGTCGGGATAATGCTTTTTCGCAATCGCTGTCGCAAGTGAGCAGGACTTCGGCCAGCAAGGTCCGCGCCAATAGATATCGGAGAAAAATCCCTCTTCACCCTCGGCACAGGTGCGGATTCCGTATTTGCCGCAAAGTCTCTCAAACTGCGGTTTTGCGGCAATGATCTTCTCTTCGTCTGCGACTCCGCGAACGAGCGGGAAGAGCCCGTCAACGCCGACTCTCGTGTCAAGTCTGCCGTCCGATTGTCGCGCGCCGTACCAGTTCTTTTCACTGTCCCAAAGATAGAGGTTAATTGCCTCCTTCGTCTTTTCCGCTTCCGCGCGCCAGAAATTCTCCTCGCCGTTTCCGAGAATGCGGGAAAGCTCTCCCATAGCCTTTTCGTAGTTATATCTCTCGGCGGAAAGAATTGAGCCATAGCAATATTCGGTCGGCTCTTTTCCGTCAATGCCGTAGGTAACCTCCTGAAATGCGGGGAATGTGTCAAGCCCGGTGTCATATGAGGAGTGGAGCGCCCAGAGATGGAGGTTTTCGTGGCGCTCATCAAATTCGCGGCAGAGATAGCTGTAATATCTCTTGAGCGGAAGATACCATTTCCGGAGCGAATCAATATCCGTGCTTGCGTTATAATAGCGGATTGCCGTTGCGGGGAACTCGGGGTTCTGGATTATTCCGCGCGCCATCCAGCCCTCGCCGGGGTTATCCTCATGGAGATATGCCGCGTGGGTTATATATCCGTCCTCGCGTTGGGCATTGATAAGGAGGTCCATCGCCGTCTTTATCCATTCGCAGGTATGCTCGGGGTCCTGCGAGGAATACCACTCAACAGCGGGTATCGCCCATTGCCATATACCCTTATAGACGGGGAGCGATTCAAGAACATTGAAGCCCCATCCGGGATAACGGCAGAAATTGAGCCTGAGTGTCCACCATGCCTTATAGTAAAGCTTTTTTTCGCGCTCGCTTGCGATGTCGAATCCGACTGTGGGAAGTGATGAAAACCAACTATTCCATTTTTCGTCAAGAAGAGCCGTCGCGTCTTCGACCGAAAGTGCGCGAAGTGCATCCGCGCGGCTGTGGTGGCTCATTCCGAAAGTGAGAACTTCCGTTTTGCCGACGTCAATTGAAACTGTCGTCTCAATCGCCATAACGCGACCGCGACTGAAGTGCTCGCGGAAATTCTCGCCCATCTCCTCATATGCATCAAGCTCACTCGGGAAGACCGAAATTCTTGCAGGATGCGAGGACGCGATATAATATTCGTGGTTTTTGAGAGAAATGCAGATGACTCCGTCTTCGTCGCGCCGTGCCTCAAACCCGTCGTGGGAGACGAAGAGCGAATAGAGCTTCTTTTCATAGCGGTATATTCCCGTCGGATCGGGAAGCGCAACGGAGCTGTTGCGAAGATTGAATCTCCAGGTGAGACTTTTTTCCGCGGCGGCAGAAAGAGATTCGCTGCCGAAAAGTGCGGAATTCGGGAGTATGAAATCGTGCTTTATCTCACCGGGAAGATATTCCTGCGAGGAAAAGAGAAAACGGGATTTCCCCGGTGCGCGGCAAAGGTTCGGAAATTCATATGCGGCGAAATAAAGCTCAAAGGTATATCTGTCCATATTGTATGCCGTCAGGTTCGTGTCGAGAAAATGATATCCGATTCTGTTGTCGGGGGACGGTGTGTAGAAGCCGAGGTCGTAGTCATCCTCCTTGACGGTGATTGCACTCATTCGCGGAAGCGAAAAATCAAATTTTTCAGATAGTGAAGAACGCATATTTTTCATAAGAGTCACCTATTCGGAAATGATAATATCAAAAAATTCGTTCAGGCGGTCGTATCTTCCGAGAAGATAAAGATATCCCCAGAGCGCCTCGAATGCCGTTGCCGTGTGGTAGGTTTCGGGGCTTGCGTGCTTCGGAAGAGTGTTTACCTTTGCATTTCTTCCGCGGAGAAAAACATCGTTTTCCTCTTCCGTGAGGTGAGGAAGAAGCTTTTTTGCCGCCGCCTCCTGCGCGGATGCCGAAACGGATGCAACCGTCATTTTATGAAGCTCCTTGACCTTCCTGATACCCTTTTTTGCGAGATGTGCGCGCACCGCAAGTTCAAAAACGGCATCGCCGATATGGGCAAGTCCAAGCGAGCTGATTTCAAAAATTTCATTTTCGGAAAGTGTCGTGTGGAGATAATCCGTCATAGTCAAAACCGCCTTATCAAATGTATATGTATATATTAAAACGGAATAATAAAATTGTCAATTCATATAGAGATGTTAACGGCTGGTAAATTCGTGTTAAATAAATAATAATCGTTGAAAAGTTTATAATAATATGGTAATATTATACTAATATTCCAAAAAATTAAAAGGCGGTGAATAATATGGCTCAGGATGCCGTCAAAAAGGTCATAGCGGCGGAAACTGAAGCGGGCGAAAAGCTTGCTGAGGCTCGCGAACGCGCAAAGCGAATCGTTTCCGATGCGGAAAAGGCAGGCAGAGAAGCTCTTGCAGAAGCGGAAGCTTCGGCGGAGGCAGCTGTCAAGGTTCGACTTGCGGAAATAGAAAAGACTGCCGAAAATATGGCTGATGATATAGCAAAGCGGCAAAGCGGAGATGCAGAGAAGCTTGAAGCGCTTGCTTCGGGTAGGCTTGATGTCGCCGCGACGGTCATAGCGGAAAGGGTCGTGAAAGGATAATGGCAATTGTCAGAATGAAGCGGCTCCGTCTTCTTGCACTTGCGTCCGAGCGGGAAAAGGTTTTTCGCTTGCTTGCGCACCTCGGTGCGGTCGAGCTCAGCGAGACTCCTCGCGAGGAGGAAAGCTTTCGCGAGATAGAGACCGATGCGGATGATCTGAGGCAAAGTCTCGATGCCGTTCTCTCGGCGCAAAATATTGCAAAGAAATACGGAAAGCTCAAAAAAGGGCTTTTCTCTCCCCGTCCCGAGATAAGCGAAGCGAAGATTTTCTCATCGGAGATAATCGTCGATGCGCTTTCAGAGGCAGAAAAGATAAATTCATATGAAGCGGCGCTCTCGTCGCTCGGCGCGGAAAAGGCAAGGCTTTCGGCAAGGCTTGAAACCTTTGCTCCGTGGAAGGAGCTCGATGTTCCGCTCGGCTTTGCGGGCGGAAAGTTCTTCGAGACAACTCTGGCGACAGTGCCTGCGGTGGTCGATTTCGCGCGGCTCTCGGAGGAGATTTCGGAGATATCCGATTGCGCCGGGCTTTATGAAGTTTCGGCTGACCGCGAGCTTCGATATCTTTTCGTGATAAGCCATGCGGAGGATGCGGAAAGCATCAGGGGCGCGATAAAGCAGCTCGGCGGCGCAATGGTGAAATTCCGCGGCGTGGATAAGACCGCGCGCGAAATGATGCGCGAGCTCGGAGAAAGCATCTCGGAGATTGAGAGAAAGATCCTCGAAACAAAAGAGAATATAGTTATCGGGCCGGAGCAATTTGATCTGTTGCTGACGGCTCAGGATATCATCGAAACCCGCCTTGCCTGCGAAACGGAATCGCAGAAGGGCGCGATGACGGCAAATTCCTTCTATATAGAAGGCTGGTGCCCCGCAAGAGAGGAAAAAATGCTCTCCGAGGTGTTTGAGAAGCAAGGGTATGCCTATGAATTTGCAGACCCCGCCGAGGGCGAAGAACCCCCGACGCTGACTCACAACTCGGCGTTCATCTCCCCGTTCAATACAATAACGAATATGTATAGCCCTCCGGCATACACGGGAATTGACCCGAATCCGACGATGGCGCCGTTCTTTGCGATGTTCTTCGGAATAATGCTTTCTGATGCGGGCTATGGGCTCCTGCTTATGCTCGCAGGCATTTTCGCTCTCCGGAAAATGAAACCGCGCGGAGGTTTCCGCAACTTTATGAAGCTTGCGATAATCTGCGGAGCTTCAACGGTTCTGTGGGGCGTTCTTTTCGGCGGTTTCTTCGGTGACGCAATTCCGTCGGTGTATTTGCTCTTCACGGGCAAAACATTCCCGTATGACCTCGCGCTTTGGTTTAATCCGACAAACGATCCGATGACGATGCTCATCTTCTCGCTTGTTCTCGGCGGAGTTCAGATTGTTGCAGGTATGGCAGTTAAGGCATATATGATGATAAGAGACGGTCAGCTGCTTGATGCAATATTCGATATCGGCTTCTGGTGGGTTGTTTTCGGAGGAGCAATAACATGTATATTCAATGCAAGAATTGGATTGTATGTTCTTGCGGCAGGTGCGCTCGGGCTTATACTGACGCAGGGAAGAGCAAAGAAAAACATTATAATGAAATTCTTCAGCGGTGTTTTGAGTCTATATGACATAACGGGTTATTTTTCCGACATACTTTCATATTCGCGCTTGCTTGCGCTTTCGCTGTCCACGGCAGTTGTCGGAAATGTCATCAACACTATGGGTGTTATAACGGGGCCGATAGGATTTATTCTTGTATTTATAATCGGTCACCTGTTTAATATCGCAATAAATCTCGTCGGATCGTTCGTACACTCGGCGCGACTTCAGTATGTCGAGTATTTCGGAAAGTTCTACGAGAGCGGCGGAAGGCTTTTTGCTCCGCTTTCAATAAAAACAAAAAACACAGACATCATCAAGGAGGAAAATTAAAATGGAATTTGGATTGGCACTTGCGCTTGCAGGCGCAGCACTCGCAACATTTCTTCCGGGCATGGGCTCGGCAAAGGGCGTTGGACTTGTAGGTAAGGCAGCTTCCGGAGTTATCGCGGAGGATCCTTCAAAGTTCGGTCAGACACTTCTTCTTCAGGCTCTTCCGGCAACACAGGGTATCTACGGCCTTCTCATTGCATTTCTTGTTCTTCTCAAGGTAGGTATGGTCGGCGGAAGTGGTGCAATTGAGGTTTCCATGCTCACCGGCATCTATATTCTTCTCGCATGCCTTCCGATTGCAGTCGTCGGATATTTTTCGGCAATACATCAGGGAAGCGTTGCAGCGGCAGGTATCGGTGTTGTTGCAAAGCGCCCCGAGGAAGTTTCCAAGGCTATGATTTATGCTGCTATGGTTGAGACCTATGCAGTTCTTGCACTTCTCGTTTCGTTCCTTATGCTCAACGGCGTAAGCTTATAAGGTGGTTTTCACAATATGAACGGTATTGAAAACATTATTGCGCGTATAACCTCCGAAGCAGAGCAGAACGCGGCGAGGATAATCTCCTGCGCCGAAGCTGAAGCGGCGGAGATACGCTCGGAATATGATAAAAAGTGCGCGGAAAAGAAGGCAGAGATCATCGCGCGCGGCGAGAAGCTTGCCGCTGAGCGTGAGTCAAGGATCCGCGGCGGTTTTGAGCTTGCGGCGAGAAAGGAGCTTCTCACAAAGAAGCAGGAGCTTATATCCCGCGCATTCGACGCGGCAAAGGCAAAGCTTGATGCTCTTTCGAGCGAAGAGCTTGTAAGCACGCTTGCAACGCTTGGGCTCCGCGCGGCAAACGGCGGAGCGGGTGAGATAATCCTCTCTCCCGAAACCCGCAGGGAATATGGTGAAAAGGTTCTTTCTGCGTGTGCAGACAACAAGAATATAAGGCTTGCGGTTGAAACGCGCGCGATCGGAGGAGGTCTCATACTCCGCGACGGAGCAGCTGAGGTAAATTGTTCGTTTGCGGCTCTTGTCGAGAGCCTTCGCGATGCGCTCAGCCGCGAGATTTCCGATATTCTTTTCGGTTGAACCGATTTTGAAAACTTTGCATTAAGCGGAGGTTTCCGATGAAACTTAAGGACACTGATTATTTATATGCGACGATGCGCGTCCGCGTCAATGAGAACAGCTTGCTCTCGGCGCAGGCGGCAGAGCGCATGATCGAGGCAAAAACTCCCGATGAGGCGGCAAAGGTGCTCGCCGATGCGGGATACAGAAATGCATCGGCGAGAAGCTTTTCTGAGGTGGAAAAGGTGCTGAAGGAAAAGAGGCTCGAAACCTTTGCACTTATCGATGAAATATGCGAAAACAAGCATATTCTCGAGGTTTTTGCGCTCAGATATGATTTCCATAACATAAAGACCGTCATAAAATCGGCGCTCACGGGGCAGGACCCCGAGCCTCTCTTTGCGGACGGAGCGACAATTGACCCGGCAAAGCTTCTTGCGGCATACCGCGCGGATGAGCTCTCGGAAATTCCCGAAGAGATGGCGCGCGCAATCGCAGAAGCGCGCGAAACCCTTTCGCACACGGGTGATGCGCAGTATGCGGATTTCATTCTCGACCGCGCATATTTCGATATGCTCGCAAAGAGTGCGAAGGAGTCGGGCAGCGAATTTCTCGTCGGCTATGTTGCGCTTCTTTCCGATATTGCAAATCTCCGCAGTGCGGTGAGAACGTATCGCCGCGGCAAGGATGCGGCAATACTTCGCGATTGTCTTGTCGGAGGAGGAAATATTGCAGACGGAGTATTTTTGAGCTATGATTTCGAGAACGGCTTTTCCTCAACTCCGCTTGCGGATGCGGCGGCATATGCGAAGAAAACGGCAGATGGAAAGCGCGGCTTTCTCGAATTCGAGCGCGAGCTTGATAACGTGCTCATCCGATATATGAAGAGCGCAAAATATGTCGCCTACGGCGAAAAGCCCATCGTAGCTTATATTGCGGCGAGGGAAAACGAGGCGATGATGATAAGAATCATTATGGCGGGAAAGCTCGAAGGCCTTGCTCCCGATGAAATTAGAAGCAGATTGAGGGTGTTTTAGCCGTGGCAAAAGGAATGAGACTTGCGGTGCTTGGTGACCGCGAAAGTGTTTTGGGATATCGCACGCTCGGCTTTGAGGTGCGCTTTGCCGAAGACGCGGCAGAAGGCGCGAAGGCGCTTTCCGACCTTGCAAAGGAAGGCTTTGCGGTCATATATATAACAGAGCAGCTTGCCTGCAAGATAGAAGAAGATATAGCAAAATATAAAGACAGCCCGCTTCCGGCGATAATTCTCATCCCCGGAAAGGAAGGCTCTCTCGGCATCGGAATGAAGGGAGTCCATCTGGCTGTCGAGCGCGCAGTCGGCGCGGATATTCTGGCATAGGAAGGAAGATGGATAGATGACAAGCGGAAAGATTATAAAGGTTTCCGGACCGCTCATCGTTGCGGAAGGGCTTGCCCATGCAAATATGTTTGACGTTGTCCGCGTTGGACGTGACCGCCTCATCGGTGAGATAATTGAAATGCGCGGAGACCGCGCCTCCATTCAGGTTTATGAGGAAACCGCAGGAATAGGCTACGGTGACGAGGTCATAACAACGGGAGCTCCGCTCTCCGTCGAGCTCGCTCCCGGCCTTATTGAGAACATATATGACGGCATCCAGAGACCGCTCGAAAAGATCCGCGCAATATGCGGAAGCAACATCAACCGCGGCATCGAGGTCACGAATGTTGACCGCGAGCGCGTCTGGGATTTTGTCGCGAAAAAGTCCGTCGGCGATAAGGTTGTTTCGGGTGATATCATCGGTACCGTTCAGGAAACAGTCATCGTTGAGCACCGCGTTATGGTGCCCCACGGCATCTCGGGCGAGATTGTCGAGATAAGCTCGGGTGCATTCAAGGTTGAAGATACGGTATGCAGAGTCAAAAAGGAAGACGGCACGATCGTCGATGTCTGCATGCTTCAGAGGTGGCCTGTACGCGTCGGACGTCCGTATAAGGAAAAGATGCCTCCCGATGTTCCGATGATAACGGGCCAGCGCGTTATTGACACGATGTTCCCCATCGCAAAAGGTGGTGCGGCTGCAGTTCCCGGTCCTTTCGGAAGCGGAAAGACGGTTGTTCAGCATCAGCTTGCAAAATGGTCTGACGTTGATATCGTTGTTTATATCGGTTGCGACGAGCGCGGAAACGAAATGACAGATGTTCTCCGTGAATTCCCCGAGCTTCGTGACCCGAAGACGGGTGAATCTCTTATGAAGAGAACGATTCTTATAGCAAACACATCGGATATGCCCGTTGCGGCGCGTGAAGCATCGATCTATACAGGTATAACGATTGCGGAATATTACAGAGATATGGGCTATGACGTCGCAGTTATCGCAGACTCGACCTCGCGTTGGGCAGAGGCGCTGCGCGAAATGTCCGGCCGTCTTGAGGAAATGCCCGGTGAAGAGGGCTATCCCGCATATCTCGCATCGCGCCTTGCTCAGTTCTATGAGCGCGCGGGAAGAATCTATGCGTCCTGCGGCGAGGAGCGCCGCGGCTCGCTCACGGCTATCGGCGCGGTTTCGCCTCCCGGAGGCGATATCTCCGAGCCTGTCTCGCAGGCGACTCTCCGAATCGTCAAGGTCTTCTGGGGCCTCGATTCCTCGCTTGCCTACCGCCGCCACTTCCCGGCGATAAACTGGCTCAATTCATATTCACTTTATCTTGACAGACTCTCCGCGTGGTTTGATGAAAACGTATCGCGCGAGTTTATGAAAAACAGAAGTGCGGCAATGAACCTCCTCCAGCTCGAAGCAGAGCTTCAGGAAATCGTCCGCCTCGTCGGTATCGATGCGCTTTCCGCGGAAGACAGACTTACGCTCGAAGTTGCGCAGATCATCCGCGAGGACTTCCTCCAGCAGAATGCATTCTCCGATACGGACAGCTATACACCGCTTGAAAAACAGGCAAGACTTATGAAGCTTGTTCTCCGCTTCCACGAGCTCGGAAAGAGCGCGATCGCGCAGGGTGCAGACCCGAAGGCAATCTTCTCAATGAAGGCGCGCGAGCGCATCGGGCGAGCAAAGGATGCCCCGAATGACAGCTTCAACAAGGTCTATGATGAAATCGAAGCTCTCATGGAGAGCGAAGCAGATAACCTTATTTCGGCAAAGGAGGCGCAGTGATGATTAAAGAATACCGTTCCATCCGCGAGGTCACGGGCCCTCTTATGCTCGTCAAGAATGTTTCGGGCGTCGCATACGATGAACTCGGCGAGGTCGAGCTTCCGAGCGGCGAGCGCCGCCGTTGCAAGGTTCTCGAGGTAAACGGCTCGGATGTCCTCGTTCAGCTCTTTGAGAGCAGTGCGGGCATCAACCTTGCTGACAGCAAGGTAAGATTCCTCGGTCACGGAATCGAGCTTGCAGTTTCGACAGATATGCTCGGCCGTGTTTTCGACGGTATGGGCAGACCGAAGGACGGAGGCGCAGAAATCATTCCCGATGAGCGCCGCAACATAAACGGAACTCCGATGAACCCCGCATCGAGAAACTATCCCGATGAATTCATACAGACAGGTATCTCGACGATCGACGGGCTCAACACCCTCGTCAGAGGTCAGAAGCTTCCGATTTTCTCAGGCTCCGGTCTTCCGCATGCGCAGCTTGCCGCGCAGATTGCGCGTCAGGCAAAGGTGCTCAAGGCTGATGCGAAATTCGCCGTTGTCTTTGCGGCTATCGGTATCACCTTTGAGGAAGCGGACTTCTTTATAAGCGACTTCAAGAGAACAGGCGCGATAGACAGAACCGTCCTCTTCATAAACCTCGCAAACGATCCCGCGATCGAGCGTATTTCGACTCCGCGTATGGCGCTCACTGCGGCAGAATATCTCGCATTCGAAAAGGATATGCACGTTCTCGTCATCCTCACGGATATCACGAACTATGCTGAAGCTCTCCGCGAGGTTTCGGCGGCGCGCAAGGAGGTTCCGGGTCGCCGCGGCTATCCGGGCTATCTCTACACTGACCTTGCGACGATGTATGAGCGCGCAGGCAGAAATCTCGACAGCGAAGGCTCCATAACAATGATTCCGATCCTTTCGATGCCGGAAGATGATAAGACTCACCCGATCCCCGACCTTACGGGATATATCACGGAGGGTCAGATAATCCTCTCGCGTGAGCTTTACCGCAAGAATATCCTCCCGCCGGTCGATGTTCTTCCCTCGCTTTCCCGTCTTAAGGACAAGGGTATCGGCGCGGGCAAGACGCGCGAGGACCATTCGGGAACGATGAACCAGCTCTTTGCGGCATATGCAAGAGGTAAGGAAGCGAAAGAGCTTATGACGATTCTCGGCGAAGCGGCGCTTTCCGATATCGATAAGCTCTATGCGAAATTCTCCGAAGAATTTGAAAAGCAGTATGTAAGCCAGGGCTATGATGAAAACCGCTCAATCGAGGAAACTCTCGATCTTGGCTGGAAGCTTCTCTCGATTCTTCCGAAATCCGAGCTCAAGAGAATCAAGCCCGAGCTCATCGAAAAATATCTGCCGGAAGATGCGGAGTAAGGGGCAAGGCTTATGGCAACAATGAACGTCAACCCGACGCGTATGGAGTTGAAAAGGCTCAAAAACCGCCTTACGACTGCGCGCCGAGGTCATAAACTTCTCAAGGACAAGCGCGATGAGCTCATGAAGCGCTTTCTCGATATCGTGCGCGAAAACTTAGAGCTTCGCCGCGAGGTCGAAGCGGCTCTCATCGAGGCAAACCGCGGCTTTGCTGTTGCAAGCGCGGTTATGTCTTCCGAGATGCTCGCGCAATCGCTCATGTGTCCGACGAAATCCGTCGAGCTCGATATTTCCTACAGGAACATAATGAGTGTCGATGTTCCCGAGTTTTCTTTTTCGGAAAGCGACGGGCAGTCGATTTATCCATACGGATATGCGATGACGTCGGGTGAGCTTGACGATGCGGTGGACGGGCTTGCAAGCATTATGCCGAGGCTTTTGCGCCTTGCGGAAATGGAAAAATCCGCCCAGCTTCTCGCACAGGAAATCGAAAAGACGCGCAGACGCGTCAATGCGCTTGAATACGTCATGATTCCTCAGCTTGAAGAGACGATAAAGATGATAACGATGAAGCTCGATGAAAACGAGCGCGGAAACCTCACGCGTCTTATGAAGGTCAAGGATATGATGCTCAAGGAGCAGTTTGAGAAAAAACAACAGTAATAAAAAACGAAAATTATGTTTATCGCATAATTTTCGTTTTTTTCTTAGAAAAATATTGACAACCGTTAAAAAATATGTTATATTTTAAAGTCCACCAATAATTAAGGGAGAGGAAAAAGAGTGTGGTTATGATGAAATTTCCGTATGCAAATTCCGTTCAAACTGCTTGCGTGTGCATTGCGGCAGTCATTGCCGCAACTGCATTATTGCGCATTATATGGTGCCGGATTCGCAGGAAGCGTTGCGGCGTCAAGGAGATCGTTCTCTGGATGATTGCCGTCAATGCGTTTGCTTTCGCTCCTGTCATATGGGCACAGTCGGGGAAATATTCTTTAGCTGCATGGATCATATATATAATGCAGATCTTCGGCATGGGATTAAAATATGATGAGTTTATCACTGCCGTCAATGCGGCGATCGATGCGAGATGGTATCGGATAGTCACGGTGATCCTCTATACGGTATCGCCGATTCTGGCAGGGGCTTTTATTTTGGATCTTGTTGCGGATGTTTTCAGGAAATTCACTTTCGGTCTGAGTCTTGCAAAGGATACATATATATTCACAGAGCTCAATGAAAAATCGCTTGCCCTTGCGGACAGCTGCAAGAGATGGAACAGCGAAGTTGTTTTTCTCGGAACAAAAAATGAAACCGACGCGGCGCTTTCGGAGCGTTGCGCCGAAAGAGGCTATCGTATCCTTGACTATACTCCCGAGAGAGTCTATGGAAGAGCAATATGGCGGCTTGTTCGGTTTTTCTGGTTAGGAACAGGCTCGGTAAGCATATATTTTACAGATGAGGATGAGAAGAAGAGCATAGATAAAATTGCGAAATTCCTCAAGCGATTTGCTTTTAAGAAAATATATGTAAGCAGCAAGGTGCATTTGGTTTCTGCTCTTGATGAGGCGGAAACACTCGTCGATTTTTATAAGAAAAAGGTCGGGATGCAGCTGAGACTCATCAATCCCGCGCAGATCATTTCATATAAGATACTTCAGGAATTCCCGCTTTATGCAATTCCGGAGCGCAAATTTGAAGACGGATATAATGTCACCGTAATCGGTATGGGAAATGTCGGAACGCAGATTGCGAAGGACGTCATCTGGTGCGGGCAGAGAATGAACGGGGGGCAACCGACCGTCAATATTCTTGATATCCGCCCCGAGGAAAAGCTGAAGGCAAAGTTTGAATACAGATACCCTGAGCTCAATGAGAAAAAATATAATATAAAATATTTCAGCGCGGATGCAAGATCGAAAACATTTGACGCCCTGCTCGATGGAGAGCTTGGAAATTCGGAGTGTTTCATCGTCTGCCTCGGCAATGATCTTGTCAATGCGGAGGTCGCCCGCAAAATCAGAGCAAAGATATATAGAAGCAGAAGAACATATTCGCCGCAGATCATTTCCGTCATAAGTGATGATGAGTTTTGCGAATCAATAAAGGATGTTTTTGAAAATCTCAGGATAAAGCTCGTCGGCAGAAACAGTGAGCTGTATTCGGAATCCGCAATCAAGAATAGCAGCCTTCTTTATAAAGCGTGGCTTTGTGACTGCGCATACAGGCAGGAAGAATTCGGAGATATCAGGAAATTCAATGCAAATGCGCGGGATTTCTTCAAAAATAAGGAAGTCGATATCAGGTCGAATATGGCATATGCGATCCACATAGAATATAAGATATATGATTGGCTCGGAATGAACCCACTGGAGAAAAGCGCAGATGAAATCGAGGCTGAGGGAATGCGCCGCCTCAATATCGGCACGGATGATATCGACAGGCTCGAGCATGACCGCTGGAATGCGTTTCAGCGCTCCGAAGGTATGGTATGCCCGTTTGATGAAGAGGATATAAGCGACAATGCTTCGTTTGAGACGGCGGTTCTGAAATTCAAGAAATTGACCGCAAAGACATACGATGAGCGTATAGATTATGAAAAAGAGAAGAGCGAAAAAAAGCCTTCGGATACAAAGCCGCAGAGAAGCATTTTCTCAAAGGAGCACGGTTGTATTATAGATTTCGATATGATCGAAAAGCTTGGAGAGCTTATGGTCGGAAACAAGGATGAGTACAGAGGTCCGGACAGAGATATAAACAAAAAAATGTTTGAGATAAGAAGGAGAGGTGAGAATAAGTGAAATACACACCAAAGCCGATAGACACGGGCGATGTCAGGCTGAGCAGCGATATCCTTGCGCTTTCCGAACTGCTCGCGAAGAATACGCACGAGGTCTGGGCAGAAAACAGAATGAAGGAGGGGTGGACATACGGCGCAGAGCGCAACGACGCGGAGAAAAAGCATCCGTGTCTGGTGGAATATGAGGAGTTGGCTGAATCCGAAAAGGAGTATGACAGAAACACGGCTATAGAGACGCTGAAATTGATCGAAAAGCTTGGTTACAAGATTAGAAAGCCGCTTTTGTCACGGATTGCAGAGAAGTTTGGGCGTAGGTAGAGAAGAAAGAGAAAAAAGTGTGTGATGGAGGATTTAACTTATGCATTTTGGCAGCAATGAAATGATGGAGCAGATGTTGCTCGCACTTGAAGATGAAAGCAAACGTGAAGAATTTATGCATGTATTGGATGAAACGGTATGCGCCTACACGTCATATCGCATAAAGCGGGGATTCGCTAAAGATGAGGTATGGCGGGGAAGCAAAGCGCTTACCACGGATGTTATTGACCCGCAGGATTATGTGGACCTCGGAAAGGATGTCTTATGCAGAGTCATTGTCGGGCTCGATAATTTCATCCGCAACTATAAGGAAAAGGGATATAACGAGAAGCAGCGCCAGGCGTGGCTTCGCAGAATCGTTTATAATGTCCTTGCGAAGCATCTCAAGAGAATCGGATTTATCCGCCCCGAGGATGAGATCACGGAAGAACCTTCGGAGACACCGTCTGCAAGGACGGATGACCGAATGTACCTTGAGAGTTTGATGAAGCGCTTTCTCGTCGTTGCCTGCGGTGCGTCGCAGATGCCGGAAAAGATTCTCGCGTTCCTTTTTAACGGCGTTATACTTAAGGAGATTATGTCGAGAAAGACGAATAGCTCGGCAAAAACAACATGCAGTGTTATGAACGGCAAGACCCTCTTTGAACTTAAAAATCTTGCTGTCAAATACATACGTCTTGCGTTTGATATAGATGTTTCGGATGAGGATATCGCACCCATCTGTGCCGCTGTCGGCTATGATAAACCGACAGAGACCGGAAACAGGGTCTGTGAGCTCACTGAAAAAACGGTGACCGACTGGACGCATCGCGTCAGAACATATGTGTTTGAGCGCCGGGATATAGTATTGGGCAAGGAGGCCGAGTATGTTGGATAACGAAATGAAGCATCCGTCGATGACGGAGATTATGGAATTTGTCTGTTTGACAAGGGAAGAACTTAAAACCGAAAACTATGCGAAATATTTCGGCATGGTTTCGCATCTTGTGAAGTGCTCAAGATGCAGCAGGATAAAGGAAGAGATGGAGGCGTTTGTTGACTTTGTCGGCAAAGCACTCGATGCGGCGTCGGAAAAGAACCTTGATATGTTCAGGGTTTTCCGAGCGCTTGAGGGAATGAACAAATCAGAGCTTCTCAAAGAGCGCAATGTCATTCTCAAGGTTCGTGCAAAGATATCAAAGGAGGCCGGCAAATCCGAAATATTTGCCGGCAACCTTGCCGAAAATCTATGCACTCCGGAGATATATACGGATGGAAAAAACAACAGAATACTTTTGGAACAAGAAAAAATAAATGTAGTTATAAATGATGCCGAAAAGGAAGCGATGTCGCTTCTTATGATGTCGCAGGATGAAGAAAAAGAACCTATATTCAGGGATATGCAAAGAACCGGCGAAGGCTGGGAGATCAGCTGCGATTGCCCGGAAGATGAATATGATATAGTTGTATTGTAAAATTTTTTTTGTTACCAATGCGATAAAAACAAATAAAACAGAATAGTATTGATTCAAGAAGAGTCTGCCTTGTTTGTTGCGGGCTCTTCTTGACTTTTTTTATAATAGGTATATAATAATTTGGAAGAAAAGAATGTGGATGAGGGATGGATATGGAGCTTCTTGCTATAACGGCAAAGCAGATTATAAATATGTTCTTTTTTATGGGCATAGGCTATGTCTTCAGAAAAAAGAATATTCTTGATATATATGCGGGCGGCGCGATCTCAAGGCTTATTGTCAATGTCTTTATGCCAGCGATGGTAATCCGCTCTTTTTCGCAGAATTTCAGGCTCGGGGTTTTTCGCGAAAAGGCGATGATAGTTCTCTTTTCGTGCGGCGTGCTTATCGTGACGGCGATTCTCTCGATATATATCGCAAAGCTTTTCTCGAAAGAGAAGAGCACGCAGGGAATATATATGTATAGCTTCACTATTCCGAACCTCGTTTATATGGGCTATCCGCTCATCGGCGCGATATATGGCGAAGCCGCGCTTCTCGATGCAATGATATATTGCCTTCCCTATAATGTCTATATCTACACGATCGGTCTGCAGGTGCTGAGCAACCGCAAAAATGCATCCATCATGGGGCTTCTGACAAATCCTTCGATCATAGCGATGTTTGTCGGCGCGATTCTCGGCCTCTGCGAAGTTCCGCTCCCATCCGTCGTCACGAGCATTCTCGACACGGCGACGAATTGCGTCTCGCCCTGCGCGATGATATTGACGGGAACGGTCTTTGCGAGAATCAATATGAAATCCGTCTTCACTGACTGGCGCTCATATGCCGCCTCGGCGATAAGGCTTCTCGTCATTCCGCTTGCGGCGCTTGCGCTTTTCCGCGCCTGCCATCTCCCGGAAGGCTGGATACTTCCGTGCGTTGCGATCCTTGCGATGCCGCTCGGCGTCAACAGCGTCGTATTCCCCGAAGCTTACGGAGGCGATGCGGAATCAGGCGCAAAGGTCTGCTTTATGGCGGCTATTCTCGGCGCGATAACGATTCCGATAATTTTTGCGTTATTGTAAACAAAAAATTTACAATAATTGTTTGCAATTTGCGAATAAATTTGTTATAATAAATCAATGTATTACACCTTCGGGTGAAAAGAGGAGAAAGAAACATGAAAAAGACAAGAATTTTATCAATCGCGCTCGCAGCTATGATGCTTTGTGCTCTCTTGACAGGCTGCATGGGCGGCAAGACCGTTCTCAAGGTCAATGGCAATGCAATTTCCGAAGATGTTTTCAATTCGGCAATCGCGCAGGCAGATAGCTTCTATCAGCAGAACTATGGCTTCTCAATGGCAGAGATGCTCGATCAGCAGCTTGCAGAAGGCAAGACTGGTGCAGATATGCTTAAGGAAGAGGCAGAAGGTCTCATCAAGGAGTTTGAGTCCGTCCGTCTCTTTGCTAAGGAAAATGGAATTGAGCTCACAGCTGAAGACAAGAAGAGCATCAAGGATGCAAAGCAGTCCCAGATCGATTCCGCAGGCGGCCGCAAGGCATTCGTAGACAGCCTCACGCAGAGCGGCGTCAACGAAACTTACTTCGACTATATCATGGAAAGCCAGATGATTTATCAGAAGCTCTACACAGATCTCTTCACAGGCGAGGGCAAATATGCTCCGACTGCAGAGATGGTTGCAGAAAAGCTCGCAACAGGCTATGCAAGAATCAAGCACGTTCTCATTCAGGCAGCTGAAGGCGATGAGGACTATGCAGAGAAGAAGGCAAAGGCTGAGGATGTCGCAAAGCGCGCAGCAGCAGGCGAGGACTTTGAAGCACTCATCAAGGAATTCGGAGAAGACCCGGGTATGGAAAGCAACACCGAAGGTTATATCATCGATGAGCAGGGCTTCACACCCTCCGGTTCCCAGATGATCACAGAGTTTACGGAAGCTTCCTTCAAGCTCGCAGAGAACGGTGTTTCCGGTCTCGTTCCGTCCACATATGGTTTCCATATCATCAAGAGATATCCGCTCAACAAGGAATATGCTCTTGAAAACTACCAGAGCTTCTCCGGTGAGTTCGGCATGGTCGCATTCAGCGAAGAGATGGCAAAGTTTATGGAGACGATAACAGTCGAGCGCACAGCTGCATTTGACAGTGTTGACGTTCATAAGGTTCTCGGCGTTGAGAAGGCTCTCGGCGCAGGTGTTGACGTAACAGAGCATTCCGCAGATGACGGTCATGACCACGGTGCAGAGGATGAAGCTGCAGAGGGCGGCATCGAAGTCGGCGAAGCAGTTCCCGCTGAGTAATTAAAAACGAAATTTCAATACCCCTTTTTCGCATATGCGTCAAAGGGGTATTTTTTAAGAAAGGTGATTTCCAATGTATAACGAAAAAGAATTTTTCGGGCTTCTTGAAAGCGTCGGAACGATTCCCGCACCGAGTCACGAGGAGGATCTGCGAGTTGAATTCTGTCTCAGATGGCTTTCCGACAACGGCGTCCGTGCATATTCGGATTCCGCAAAGAATGTCATCATCCCGTTTGGCGATGTTGATTCGGATGGCATAACGGTATTCCTCGGTCATACCGATGTCGTTTTCCCGGATAAAACTCCGCTTCCGTATGTCGATGACGGAGAAAAGATACATAACCCCGGAATCGGCGATAACACCGTCCACGCGGTCATGCTTATGTTTATGGCGAGATATCTCGTGAGAAACAATATCACCCCGAAGCACGGAATGCTCCTCGTCCTCAATTCCTGCGAGGAAGGCCTCGGAAACCTCAAGGGTATCAAGCAGATAATGAAGGATTTCGATGGAAAAATTGCCAGCGTCATCTCCTTTGACGGGCAATATAAATCCATTGTAAAGCGTTTTGTCGGCTCGGAGAGATATAAAATAACGATAAGAACCGAGGGTGGCCATTCCTTCGGCGCATTCGGCAACACTAACGCGATCGAGCGCGCAGCAGATCTTATTTCAGAGCTCTATTCCGTCGAGCTTCCGCATATCGGCGATTCGAAGACGACTTATAACGTCGGCGGAATCACGGGCGGAACATCGGTCAATACGATTGCGCAGTCCTGCGAGCTTATGTATGAATTCCGCTCGGATGAGGTTGAGTGCATCGGCATCATGCGCGATAAATTCAATGCGATCATCAATAAGAGAAAAACGGCAGGTCTTGATATCGAGGTTGAGGTGCTCGGAATCCGTCCGTGTGCATCGGGAGTCGATGAGAATGTCCTTTCGGAGCTTGCAGAGCGCTGCAGAAAGCTTTGCGAGGAGACAACGGGCATCACCTGCCATTATCGTTCCAGCTCGACTGACAGCAACATCCCGATGTCGATGGGTATCCCGTCGGTAACTCTCGGCGCATATCTCGGCGGCGGTGCGCATACGCGCGAGGAATATATTGAGAAGGCAAGTGTTCCGGTAGGATGCGAAATTGTCAGAAAAACTGTTCTTGATTTTGCAAAGGAGTAAGAAAAGCTATGTCAAAGATTTCAATAACAGCTGCGGGCGATGCGCTGATGGTAAAGCGCTTTCCCGAAAAATATACGGGCCTTGAGGGCATCCGTGAAGCGGTGTTGAAGGGCGATTTCTCGGTAGTAAATGCGGAAACGCTTTTCTCGGAGTTCGATTGCTTTCCCTCGCAGTATAGCGGCGGAACATGGGTAAATGCGCGCCCTGATGTCCTCGCTGATATTATGGCATATGGATTCTCTATGTGTGGCGCATCGAATAACCATTCGCTTGACTATTCTTACGGTGGTCTCTTCTCAACGATTGAGACCTTCAAAAAATATAAGGTTCCCTATTGCGGAATAGGCGCAAGCCTTGAGGAAGCATCCGCACCGGTGACCGTTGAGAACGAAAAGGGGAAAATTGCGGTCATCGCAATATCCTCAAGCTTCAACAACGCATCAAAAGCAAGCCCCACGGCTCCTGACCTTCCGCCGAGACCGGGTCTCAACTTCCTTCGCCATTCCGTTGTGTATCAGGTAACACCTGAGCATATGAAGGCGCTCCGCGAAATTGCGGCGGGAACGGCGATAAACGGAACTCACGATCTGAGTGTCAAGACGGGCTTTGCTTCGGATAACGGCGCATACTACTTCGGTGGAATAAACTTCATCGAGGGAGATTGCGAGAAGAAGATAACGAAGCCGAATGCCGCGGATGTCGAGCGCACCTGCGCGGCGATAAAGGAAGCGGCAAAGACACATGATGCGGTCATCGTTATGCTTCATTGCCATGAAATACGCGGCTTTGAGTTTACCGAGCAGGCAGATTTTGCGGTTGAATTCTGCCACGCCTGCATCGATGCGGGCGCAACGGCAATAATCGGCGGCGGAACGCATCAGCTCAAGCCGATCGAGATATATAACGGAAAGCCCATCTTTCATTCGCTCGGAGATTTCGCATTCCAGAATGGCTCGGTCGAGATTCTCCCGCCCGATTTCAAGGAGCAGTATAAGGTTCCGATAACGGCAACTGCTGAGGAAGCGCTCAATGCGCGCTCACAGGGCGGCAAGGTAGGACTCCACACGGATATTGCAAACTATCTCTCCGTAATCCCGTATTTTGAAGTGGAGGACGGCGAGGTCAGAAATATCCGCCTCACGCCGATTGAGCTCGGCTTTGAGATGGACGATGAAATCAAAGGTCTTCCGCATATAGCAGATAAAAAGAGCACTGAGAAAATCTTCAATCAGCTTCGCAAAATAAGCGCAGAATACGGAACGGTCTTCAATATGGACGGGGACGAAATCACAGTAGATATATAAAACAAAAGTAACGATGTTTCGTTAGGACTGTTTTAAAAGTTGGTATCACAGATGAAAAAAGATATACTGAGGTGAGAAGATATGAAAAGAATTAGAGCAGTTATTTTGTTTTTTATTTTTACGTTGCTTTTTAGTATGGGAGTTTTGGCAAACTCAAGTAAATACACTATTTCTGAGCTAGGGATAGATTTAACAATTCCGCTTGGTTACAAAGTTATAACAAGAGATACTCCACCAAATGCATCTGTTTTTGAAGATTTAAAAAGAACAAAATCCGAAGTGATTGAACAGTTTGAAACAAGTAATATTTATTTAAATGCGATTTCTAGTGATTCTAGCGAAGAAATTGTTGTAACCATGACAGAAAGTGGGTTGAGCGATTTTAATCTTATCAGTGATTTTTCATTAGATACATTAGCGTCTGCGATAGTTAAGCAATATACAGATTATGGAATTACAGTATCTAAATATGAAGTATATCAACATAGTCAAGCAAAATTCATTAAGGTATATTTTTCTAATACTTCAAATTCTGCATGTGGCTTACAATACTATACTGCATATGACAATAAAGCCATGAATTTTACTCTTCGTTCATATAAAGGGTATATAACATCAACACAGGAAAACACTATCAAGAGTGTCGTTGACAGCATTAAATTCGAAACCGAACCATTAAAAGCTGAACCAGGTGAAGATACAAGCGCCTTTGTTTATGCGGATGCGGACTCTGGATTATCCTTTACTGTCCCAGCAAATTGGAAACAAAAAGAGATGTCAAAAGAAAGAAATTATATTGATGCAAAATTTGTTCAAACAAAAGAAGATGGAAATATAATTATCTATAGTAGTTTGGATATGTGGAATGAAATGCCTGCTTCTGAGAGAGATGATTATACGAGAGAAGATATCAATAATTCTGCTTTTACAAAATCAGATATTGCTGAAATGTATAATACAACTGCAGATAAAATCTCTTTGGTGAACTATAACGGAATTGAATATTATTTTGGTGAAATGACAGGGTCTTCGGAGATTTATGGTTTAGATTGGAATATGACAATGACGCAGGCTGTTCACATAGATAATGGTTGGCTGTATATGTTTCAATTTGCTGGTACAAGCAATAGAGAATATTTTGCAGATTTTGAAAAGTTAATGAACAGTGTACAACTTCCAGCAAATTCCAGTATAGAGAATGCTGAAAATTTAGCTTTACCTTCTAAAGAAATTGAGACAAGCTCTAATATATGGGTTTGGGGAATTGCTTTTTTAGTGTTTGCTGTGGTCATTCGGTTTGCAGTTGTTTTGTGTAAAAATATATCTCATAAAAAAATGTAGTGTTCAGAGTTTACTGGTGATAGTTTAAGGGAAAAGAGAAACTGTTCCACATTTTTTCGATTTTTGCTGTTAGAGCAGCTTGTTTATAAACTATTATCAATTCTGCCAAATTAAGCTTATGATAATATTGATTTTTTACGATATGATGTTATATTATTATAACAAATGAATTTGAACGGAGGTTTTTCTAATGGCAATGATAAAGTGCAAGTCGTGTTATAATATGACTTCGGACAGCAAGGGGATTTGCACACACTGTGGAGAAAAGATATTTGTTCTTCAGTGTCCAAAATGCAATTCGAAAAACATAACATTCAGTGCAGAAGAAAGGACTGCGAAGTCTTGGTTTATGTTATATTGTTTTGGCCTGTTAGGCAGGGCAATTTGGAAAGCAAATTCTAGCACCAAAATAACATATATTTGCAGCGATTGTGGGAAAAAGTTCAAACTAAAGTGAAAAATACAAAGATGATGTTTTGCAGTGCTGTTTACAAGATATCATACAATGCTTTTCGAAAAGACGGGGCTTTGCGGAGGCGAAGCATTTCAGACGATTCACAACTACATCGATCTTGACGGAATGATTCTCCGCAAGGGAGCGGTTTCCGCAAAAAAGGGCGAAAAGCTCCTCATACCGATAAATATGAGAGACGGAAGCCTTATCTGCATCGGAAAGGGAAATGAGGATTGGAATTTTTCCGCACCTCACGGCGCGGGGCGGCTTATGTCGCGCAGTGTAGCTTTTGAAAAGCTCACGATGGAGGAATATCAGAAGCAAATGGAAGGAATCTATACCACCTGCGTCAACTCTGCAACGCTTGATGAGTCACCGATGGCATACAAGAATATGGATGAAATCGTAGAAAACATTGAGCCGACGGCGGAAATTATTGCCCATATAAAGCCGATATACAATTTCAAAGCCGCGGAATAAAAATGCTTCGGAAAAATCTTCCGAAGCATTTTCTGCTCTAAGTTAAAATTAATTTTCGCAAGGTATGATAATAGCGGAAAAGATGCTGAGTGAATTTTTCAGATAGGATAATGCGGGAAATGAGATAACCCCGCCAAACCGTGTTTTGCAAAATGAAAATTTTTGAAAGGGTATCTTGAGGCACCCGTAGGGTTTGCGGCGAAAAAAGTTGGCAAAATCCTGGCAACACAAAAACTCAATTTAATGATACACTATGAAGCACAGATATCCGGGGGTATCGTGCTTTGCAGTAAAAATAACAAAAGGCAGATACTCTGTGTGCGCGCGGAGTATCTGCCTTTTTCTCGGGAAAAACTTGTAAAAAACAAAATTTTAATTTATACTAAAGGAGGTGCAAAAAATGCACAATCAAGATGAAGAACAGGTGATGTTCAAAAAGAAAAAACCAACCTTCACGGAATGGACATTGCAAAACGGCATCACCCAAAAGCCTGCCTCAACCACCGTAGGGGTCGGCGTCCTGTCAAGTATGACATGGTTTACAGATTGTTTGAGGACATGGTTTACACTTTTTGTCTGGGATCATTGTTCAAAAGATAAACTCTGCGAGAAACGATAGTGTTGGTATGCAGATTCAATTTTGCAATTCTGAACTGGCGGTATATCGCTTTGCGGGAACATCGTAATCGAGTGAGCAGTGTGGTCTCACATTGTTGTAAAATTCCCGGTATTCCTCTCGGCAACATTGCGCATCACCTATATCTTTTGGCGTGTAGAACTTTAAACGTTCTCGTTTGTATGTGCATCACCACACAAACAAAAACGAGAGCAGTCGTCGATTATTGATAAAGGATAACAACGGGTATTATCTTGCAGGAGAAAATCCCCTTTGAAATCCATTTGCCACATTTCGTTAGGTTGTTCTTTTTCAAAACGAACCAATGGTTGAGCTGCAAGACTTGCCTCTTTGGTAATTAAGCCATTTCGTTTAAATACCGCATTGAATGTGCTTACTGATGGTGGATTTTCCCATCCGTCGGCAATTAACATCCTTCGCGTTTTAACAGCACCTATTGCAGGTTCTCTTTTACGAGCAGCAACAATAGCCTGTTCATCATCCAAGCTGATTTTATTAGGCATATGCAAAGGACGACGACGGCAAATGCGCGATGGATTATCTCCACGAACAATCCCCCGAATGGGCGGAAAAAATTAAAGGGCTTGCAGGGGAATACGGTTTTGAGGAATAGCACCGGCTCCATACGTAAATGAGACCACCTCATTCCTTCGAACGAGGTGGTTCAGACTGCCGAAAAAGGCGCGGGAGCACAAGCGGAGAAAAAAAGAAGAGCTTCTGCAAGGATTTCATTCTCAAAAGAGCGAACGATCTGCGAAAAACAAACTCCCTTGAAACATCGAGTTTCAAGGGAGTTTCTGCTTGTTTTGTCCGAATGTCACCTCTCGGAGTATCTATATACACCATTGGTTTCCGTTCTGCCAATCTCACACATCTTTGGACAGTCTCCCAACGTGTCTATTTGCCGCAGCAGGGCTTTGCGACGGGCTTGCAGTCACACATCGTGTTCTGCGGTGCTTCGCGCATCGGCGGGAAGAATTCGCCGATGGGGAATTTGATTCTGCGGAAAAGATCGCAGGGGCTATCCTCGCTTGAGCCGACGCACTCCTTCTCGGGCATACAGAAATCATATGCGGGGATGAGAAGCTGGCTGTCGCGCTCGAGGCGGACGATTGAGAACTGACCGAGCGTGACGAGGAGATTCTTGCAGCCTCCGCTTGCGATAAGCTCATCGTCAAACTGTTCCTTGATGCACTGAGGAACATCGCAGAGCTCCTCGCAGACACATTCACATTCGGGCATGAGCGGCGGGCAAGGATGCTTTGCCTCGCAGATTTCCGCGCCGAGGAATATCGGGTCGACTGCCTCGACGAAGGACTACAAAAGGACAGGTGGAATAACAAGATATTTTATTTTTATGAGTTGGTGAAAAAGTAGTTTAAGAATTGTTTTAAATACAATGTAATAATAAGAAAAACAGAATAATAAAATAATATAATCAAATTTCTGTAAAGGAGACGAAACTGTATGAAAGTTATAATAAATCCGCCGAAGAATCGTGTTTTACTTGAGAGGATGCTTTTGGAGATACTCACCAAAAAGCCCATAAAATAAATTCAACCGGAAAATTTTAGTTGAAAGGAGGTGCGAATGCCTATGAAAAGAATTGCGGCATATTGCCGAGTTAGTACAGAAAAAGAGGAACAGCTCTCATCGCTTGAAAACCAGCGCACTTTTTTTGAGCAATACGCGGAAAAATCAGGAGATACGCTTGTTAAAATATACGCAGACGAGGGAATAAGCGGAAAAAGCTTAAAACGCCGCGACGCATTTTTAAACCTTCTTGAAGATTCCAAGAAGGATATCTTTGATTGTGTTGTTGTCAAGGACATCAGCCGCTTTGCAAGAAACACGCAGGATTTTCTATACGGTATTCGCACCCTTAAATCCAACGGAGTCGATGTGCGGTTTCTATCGGGAAACCGGACAGTTATAGGAGAAAGCGAGTTTGTTCTGACTGTATTTGCGGCACTTGCGCAGGAAGAAAGCGCAAACCTCTCAAAAAGGGTTATTTTCGGAAAAAAGCAGAACGCAAAAAAAGGTCGCGTTCCAAACTGCGTGTACGGATATAATAAGCTTGATACATACACCCTTGAGATAAATCCAACAGAGAGCGAAATAGTAAAGCTTATTTTCAAGTGGTACACAGAGAACGATGGGAGCCGACGAATTACAATAAAGCTGAACGAGATGGGAATCCCGACAAAACGCGGTGCGAAATGGACAGCAAAAACCATCAGACGAATGCTGCAAAACCCAATATATACAGGAAAGCTGATAAATAACAAAACCGAGACACGGGACTTTCTTTCGGGAACAAGGAGAAGTCTTCCCGAAAAAGAATGGTATATACACGAGCGACCCGAATGGAGAATTATAAGCGACGAGCTTTTTGAGAAGGCCGGAAAGAAAATTAAAGAGAGACGACTGCAATATAAAAATGATAACCCCGGGAATCGTTTTTCGGGAAGACACATTTTTTCAAATCTGATAAAGTGCAGCGAATGCGGAAAAACATATGCGGCGAAGCGCTATAAGTGGCAAAATGAATATGTCAGATACAGATGTTCAAATCATAATAACAACGGCAGCGTTTGTTGCATGAACGCTGCCACTATTGATGAACAGGAGCTGCTTGAAGAAGTTAAAAAATGTTTTATTGAAGTTATTGAAGATAAAAAAGCATTTACGGAAAAACTTCTTGCGCGGTATAAAGCTCAGAATGCAGAAACCGATGCCGCAACACTTTTGAGTGCAAAAGACAAGCTTTTGTCGAAAAAGCGAAAGCTTCGTGAATTATATGTATCGGGGCTTATGGATATTGATGAGCTGCGCCTTGAATTTGAAGAAATAGATGCAGGTCTTTCAAACATCGAGCGGGAGTTATGTGAATATAATGAAACAATCAAAAAAACAGAGCATATAGACGATGTTGCAATAAACGTCGAAAAGCTTCTTATGCAAAATGAATTTACAAATGCGGATATGCGTTTGCTGATTGATAAAATTATAGTTTTTCCCGATAAAACAGTGGAGATTTTTATGAAGTAGAGGCACATAATCCCCAAAAGGCACGACGCTTTTTATATAGAGATGTCCGCATAAATACGCCGTATTGATGTTTCGGCTTCTTCAGTAGATTGGCAAGTATATGCTTACTATGTTTAATACGACGATAATGTTTCTTAAGCATTTTTTCTATTCTCGGAAGATTCATCTCATCAACAATCCCATAGGTACCACCAATCTGCGGCGCTATATGTATAAGAACGGGCATATCAAGGCGCTCACACGCTCCAAAAAGATTATCCATCATAGGGTCATCCGCATACATCTGTGTTGTAAGCTCGCCAAGCCCCTTTGCACCAAGCTCCTTGTAATGCCCGATAATATGTTCAAGATCGCTGTCAGAGGAGTAGCTTCCTGCTTTCGGGTCCACATTACAAAACCAGAAAAATCTGCTTCCATCACGCAGTCTTGGCGGAACAATATCGGGAAATGCTGTCAAGTGTGTATGTATATCGATTTTTTTAATCATTTTCACTACCAACACATTTTAAACGCCCGCGCACCATTTGTTTTCATTGCCTCACAGTCAAACCCCCGCGCATATTCTTAGTTACTTGCCTGCCCTTTCCAAAAATCTTGAAAACGCCGCACCTTCGAGAATTGTCTTTTTATCCGTTCTCGCTTTAACAGATTGTGAATAGGTCGATCACCCGTTAGTCCAAAGTATTCTTCAGTTTCCCTATGGCTTTTTCCTGCTGATATCATTGCTTTGATTTCAGGCAAAAGTATCTGAATGTGCGTATAGTTCTTTCTAGACATAGCAATTCCCCCTAATGTAGTACTTCTATTTTCCTACATTAGGGGGCTTTTGTCTATTGTCCGTTTTTACTGAA
>JAZSHZ010000243.1:0-5812 GCA_045533555.1 Eubacteriales bacterium | reverse complement strand
TTCAGTACTACCTTTGAAAGGTTGAAAGTCTGATGCTGCCATCCACTCATACCGAGCTCACCATTGTCGTTAAGAGTAAGCCCTCCATTGTTCTTATACGCGCCATTTGGTGTTGCGAAAATAAGAACGTACGATCCCGGTTCAGACACTTTTACAGTAAAGTTTTCTGCAGGATTTTCAACACTTCCGTCATGAACCTTAGAGCTGTCGTGCCAGCCGAGCGTCTGTGTATTTTCATCGTTATATATCGTTGTAAGCGGTCCTTCAGCAATGTTTGAACCTGTAGCTTTGCCAAATCTCACTTCTGTATATCCACCATAATGATGTGATACATTATTATATATTCCAAGGTCGTATGTTCCGGCGGTCGGAACGTCGATTACGATCGCTGCATGTGTGCAGTTACCCATAAACCAGTCATTGGGGTTGTTCTTATAAGAATTTGGTGTTTCTTCATCAAAATATCTGTACACGAAGAAAAGAAGTGTTAATCCGTCCGAAGTAATTTCACTGTGCGGAGCAGCAGAAGCCTGTGCGTTAAGAACATATCTCGTTGATGCAACCGACCATGGGGTTGTTTTTGCTGAATCAACATTTGGTGATGTACCAAATCCCGTCAATCCTTCGAAATTTGGATCATATGAACCCTTAGCAGCTGCAACCGTTGCATTAAATGCATCGACATCGAATGAATCCGAAAGTGCATTCGATGTGAAATCGTACACATATTCTTTGGCGACATTTGCCTGAGTATCTGCTGTTGCTGAGACAATTGGTATAAGCGAAAGAATCATAGTGAGCGCGATGATAGTTGATAATAATCTTTTCATTTGTTTCCTCTCCTTTTTTAATAAAATATAATCAGTTAAAAATGACGAAATCTGTTTTCTCGTTCCTATTGCCTCCTGATATCTGTCACAGAAAAACTTTTTCATCAAATATAACTTCTAAATATTGGGAAATCGTTATTCTCTCTGTATTTATGCAGTGACCATTTTGCTTAAATGAGATTAACTTTCCATCCGCACAAACCGATACTGCTGTTTTTCCATGAGGAATTCCGATTTCTTTTAACGAAAGCGAACCCGCTTTCAAACTAATCTTCATCGAAGAAGTTGTTATAAAAACACTTCCCCAACCGCTTCCAAGACTCCAAACACTTTTAAAACTATTTTTATTGATTTTAGGGTCAAAGCCGATTCTGCCTTTCGGCAAGTCAAAACTGAAGCCACTAAGAATCGGAATGAGTGCATAGCTTGCCATTGAACGTGCATAATTGCTACCGCATTCAAATTCATTCCATGGATTTCGTTTTTCACCATCAAATCTGTTTCTTATGGCTTTTACAACTTTCAAGCCATCCTCAAGGTTTCCTCTAGAGCACAAAAGACCCGCAAATGCATATTCAAATCCGGTCATCGTTTCTTCACTGTAAGGAAGAGGAATTTGGGGTTTTTTCTCCTTTTCGGGATAATCACATATAATCGTTCCCGCCTCGTCGTTGATGGAAAAAATACGCCATGGATTTACAAACTCACGCATAGTTGCTTTGAAATTATTGTTCATCATTTCAGAAAGCGCACAAGACACTTGTTTCTTATCAAAAATTTCACCCAATCCCGATATATCAGCATGCCATTGCGCAAGCATTTGATCAATGGAAGAACCTTCTGCAATCTGATATTTTATCTGATTGACTTCATCATTCCAGTAGCTGTCCGACGCATTGAATCTATCTGTTATGCCTTTGTCGGTTATATCAATTTTCTGAACAAAGTACCTGCCGTTAAACAAATTTTCTTTTGTCCATTTATAACCTTTTTTGAACAACTCACGATACTCTTGTTCTTTTTCGCTGTCACCCAAAAACTCCGCCATTTCAGCGGCAGCTTTAAGAGCCGCAAGATACATACCTTCAAGCCATGGCGAAGGTCCGAAGAGTTCCATATCCAATGTATGATGCTGTCTGCCTTCAAGCACCCCGTCTTTATCAGCATCCCAAGAGTCTTCATTATCCTTGCTCCATGAATATTCCAGAACTTTTTTTATGCTGTTCCAGTGTTCCGCGAGCCATTCATTGTCACCTGATATTTTCCAGTCTCTGTAACATTTGATAACCGAGCCCATTTGTCCATCCACGCACGCCCTGAAATCAAACATTTTTCTACCTAGCGGCAAGTTGGTTCTGAACGCCATTCTTCCGGTTTCATCTGTGCTGTACCTGAATTCGACATCTCTGATTGACCGTTCGAGATCAGGAAACAAGAAGCACAACGCATATGCATAATTCCATACATGTTGGCAGGTTCCTTCGCATAGGCCTATCAGTTCGGCAGTGCCTTCCCATCCATAAAAAGAACCGTCTTCAAGCCGCAAAACCGTGGGTGACTTCAAAACAGAGAGATTGGATGATGCGGCATCAATGACTTCTTGCGGCAAAGTGGATTCATGCAACGCTTTTTTAAATTCCATGGTACGACGGTATAAGTCATCCCAGTTTTGGAGTGAATACACAGCTGAATGAACAGAATCTTCAAAAACTGTTGCATAGTAGTTTTTCCATGTCTTGTGGGTACCGTCATCGTTTTTGCATTCATTCCAGTAATTATAATTATTAGGAACATTCCACGATAATACAAACCTTACTTTCTTTTTTTCATTCGGGCTTACTGTTACCTCGGCTATCAGCGTTCCCATATCATAACTGCCGGCGGTATCGTATATTCTTTCATTGATTTCACTTTTAGTTGAAAAATCATTCCAGAAAGATACCAGATTATCCTGCCATTCTCCGCGATACCAATATGTTTGCGTATATGTATCTTTACAATCAGTCGCGAGAGTGATATCCCCATATTCCGTATCCGCTTTACCGGCCCCATCGTTATAAAGAGTCAGAACTTTAAAATCGTTTTTTATGTCCGCTTTATTAATTGACTTCCCATAAGGATTTCCAACAGATAAAGCAATTTGATATTTAATACTTTCAGATATGGTATTTTCAACTTCGATTTCAAAAAACGCGGCCGGAATGCTTGAATTTCTCGAATCACACGGGATAAACGGATTGAATGCTGTAAGGTTTACGTTTGCCGGGAACTTGTCATCTTTAAAACCAACAGATGCCACTGGAAATTCACCGTTAAACTCAAGTTCCTTAAAATGCGGAAAGCCGCACATTTTCTCACAATTGGCACCAAAGCCGTAGCAATTCCAACTCCACTTGTGTTTGTTGTATTGCCCCGTTAATTCTTTTTGCATATCGCCATTTAGGACAACCGCTGTTATTTTGTCATTCTGAATCGCCCTGATTGCAAAATGAGAATATCGGTTTACGCTTCCTTTTGACGGTCTGTTGAAGATCTCCCAATCTACAAGTCTGCCGTCACCGCCGATACCAATACTTCCGGTGCCTATTCCACCTAATGGAAAAGATATTTCCTGCGTATATCGCCCAATATACTTCATAGAGTCACCTCCGGATACACTTTCTCGCAAATTATTGTTTTCTGCCTGCCTTCATCTGCTTAATGTTGAAGTTATCTTCCGCAGCGAGCTCTGCTTCCCATTTCTTTCGGATTATTTCGTATACAGCATCGTCATATTCCGGAGTTCCGTTTTTTGTTGTTGGCCAGACCATATCTCCTGCGACGTCTTCATATGTGGATGCTGTGTCATTGCGATATTTATCACGAATACTTTTATTGCGTAAATCCGGGACTTCAATTTCAATTCCTTTATTTAAAACCGAACGGTAAGCAAGTATTCCGGGAAGTGCCATATCGCAGGCTTCATATACGTCAATAATATCAGCATCCTCTTTTCCCCGAATTTTTTCAACAAAATTATACATTGCAATAAAATCAGAGCCGCCGTGACCGAAAGCTTCGGCATCCGCACTTATTTTAGGTTCATAGAATTCTATATTGGGCTCACCGTATTCGCCGGAGTATTTATCTGCATTTATGTATATATTGCCGCCACCTTCATGCCCTGCAATTTCGCGGCCGGATTCCATTGTTCCCTTACTTCCATATATTGAATACCAAATAGAGTCTTTATAAAGTCCACCATGTATACTTCTGACCAAAGCACCATTTTCAAGTGTAACCATTTCGATTCCGCATGAAGCAGTTTTAAATCCCATACGAAAATGTCTGTCTGGCATCGGTCCCTCAAAACCGGAAACAGCTATCGGTCGAAGCCCCGTTATGTGTATAATCGGTCCAAGAGAATGAGTGCAATAAAACGTGGAATACATATTGTTTCTCCAATGATTTTTGTCTCCATATGTTATACTGTGCCATATTGACTCACAATTGTGGATATATTCGCCTTCCGCATATTCAATTTCACCTATTTTTTTCTCACGATAAAGTTTGCGCATTTCATACGGAGCTTTCATAAAGCAATAGTTTTCACCAAAAGCATAAATCATTCCGGTTTCTTCAACTGCCTCGACGAGTTCTACCGCTTCTTTGATATTCTGGAACGGAAGAACTTCTGAATAAACATGTTTACCCTCTTTCATAGCTCTGATTGCAAAAGGTGCATGTTCGTGCGCATAGTTTGCCAGCACAACTGCATCCATATCGTGTTTTATGAAATCTTCAAAAGAAGTGTAATATGCTATATTCATACCAGCATTGAGCTTCTTCTGAATTTCAAGTCCTTGTTCCCATTTATCGCATATTGCAACAACTTCAGCATTTTCTGCAACAGAGCAGTAGCTTATCATGCTGCCACCGCGGTTACATCCAAAAACTCCTATCTTAATTTTCTTCATTGATATTCGCTCCTTATAATAGATAGTATTGCAAGTATTATTATAGCAGAATTTTATAATATTCATATGGAAAATAGCACCATATATATAGACAAAAACCACATTTGATTTGACTTTTATAATGCACTGATATATACTGTAATCGGTGATGATGATGAATAACAACATATGTCGTTTTGTTCCCAAAAAACATACAGGTTTGGAACTTCACACAATAAATTTTGTTCTTGAAACAAAAATATTCCCATCCGCAAGTTTTATCAATGGGACGCTTTATCGCATGATACTTGTAAAAAGTGGAACAGGTCGTCTTCAGATTCCCGGCGATTCTTTTGACCTCCGTGTTGGCGACTTGTTTTTTTGTCTTCCCAGCCTTCCTTATTTTATTGATTCAGACAACGACCTCGAATATATGTACATAAGCTTTCTCGGCACTAAAGCAAATCTTATTATGGAAATGCTCGATATAGACCGCCAGAATATTCTGTTCCATGATTTTGATGAGCTTATAGAGTTATGGCTAAAAGCTATTGAATCAGTTAACAGCTCTACCCTTGACATCCGAACCGAAGGAATTCTTTTGTACAGTTTTTCTGTTTTAGGTGAAAAACTAATTAAACACGAATCCGTAAACACACCGAAAAGTGCGGCAGCGATTATAAAAAAACATATTGACGATAACTATTTTGACAGCGAACTATCTCTTGAAAAAATTGGCAAAGAGCTGTCATACAGCAAAAAATACCTTTCTCATATTTTTAAAAAAAGCTTTAACATAAACTTCTCATCATATCTTAACACTTTAAGAATTCAACATGCCTGTACTTTTATGGAACAAAATCTCACAAGTATCAAAGATATTTCATATATGTGTGGGTTTAAAGACCAGTTATATTTCACTAAGGTTTTTAAATTGACCATGGGAATAACTCCTAAAGAATACATCGCTAATCTAAACAAAGAATAAATAAAAAAATACTTCTATGACGGAATCGATCTGCCTTAGAAGTATTTTTTTATTCTGTT
>JAZSHZ010000128.1:0-2441 GCA_045533555.1 Eubacteriales bacterium | reverse complement strand
AGGTGTAGGTGGTCAGGGAAGCCTTCTTGCATCAAAGCTCCTCGGTCGACTCCTCCTCACAAAAGGCTATGATATCAAAGTTTCGGAGGTTCATGGAATGAGCCAGCGCGGAGGTAGTGTTGTAACTTATGTCCGGTATGGCGAAAAGGTTTATTCTCCGATTATAGATAAGGGCGAGGCTGATTTCATAGTTTCGTTCGAGCTTCTTGAAGCTGCTCGCTGGACGGAGTTTTTAAAGCCGGGTGGTAAGATTATAGCAAATACGCAGCAGATCAATCCAATGCCGGTAATCACGGGTGCTGCTGAGTATCCTGCGGAGCTTGATAAGAAGATGCTTGATGCAGGTATTGATCTTGATGCATTTGATGCTTTGAAGCTTGCAGAAGAGGCAGGCTCATCCAAGGCTGTCAATATCGTTCTTATGGGGCGTTTGTCCAATTATTTTGACGCAACTGTTGATGAATGGATGAAGGCAATTGAGCAGAGTGTTCCCGAAAAATTCCTTGAAATGAACAAGAAAGCGTTTGAACTTGGAAGAAATTCCAAATAGTTAGGAGCTGTGAACTGTGGAAAAGAGATATTTTCAGCCGGAAATAGAAACTGCTTCGCGTGAGCAGATTTGGGAGTGGCAGAGTGAGCGACTTGTAAAGCAGGTCAGGCATGCGTGGGATAATGTGCCGTATTATCGTAAAAAAATGGAAGAGAAGGGTGTTACTCCGGAGGATATAAAGGGTGTTGATGATCTCTATAAGCTTCCGTTTATAACAAAGGCAGATCTTCGTGATGCATATCCTTACGGTCTTGTCGGAAAACCCTTGTCGGAATGTGTCAGAATTCATTCGACATCAGGAACAACGGGAAAGCGTGTTATGGCGTTTTATACTCAGCATGATGTTGATTTGTGGGAAGATTGCTGTGCACGCGCAATCGTTGCTGTCGGCGGAACGAAAGAAGATGTTTGCCACGTTGCATATGGATATGGCCTTTTTACCGGCGGTGCGGGGCTTCACGGAGGTTCTCATAAAGTGGGGTGCCTAACCTTGCCTATGTCCTCGGGAAACACTGAGCGTCAGCTTCAGTTTATGGTGGACCTTGGATCGACAATTCTTTGTTGCACGCCGTCATATGCGGCTTATCTTGCAGAATCAATCAAGGAACAGGGAATAAAAGACCGCATTAAGCTTAAGGCGGGCATTTTCGGCGCGGAAGCATGGAGCGAGGAAATGCGACGCGATATAGAGCGTGAACTCGGTATCCGCGCATATGATATATACGGGCTGACTGAAATATCCGGACCGGGAGTTGCTTTTGAGTGTGAAGCGCAGACGGGTATGCATATTAATGAAGATCACTTTATAGCTGAGATTATTGATCCTGATACGGGTGAAGTGCTTCCTGAAGGAAGCAAGGGTGAACTTGTCTTCTCTTGCATAACGAAAGAGGCGTTTCCGATTCTTCGTTATCGCACACGAGATATTTGCATTCTTAACCGCGAAAAATGCTCTTGCGGTCGTACATTCGTTAAAATGTGCAAGCCGATGGGTAGAAGCGATGATATGCTTATTATCCGAGGTGTCAATGTTTTCCCGTCGCAGATAGAAACGGTCCTTATTGAGCAGGGATATCCGGCGAATTATCAGATCATTGTTGACCGCGTAAATAATTCCGACACATTCGAGGTCATGGTTGAAATGACTCCTGAGAATTTCTCTGATTCTCTTGCGAAAATTGCTGATATGGAAAAGAAACTTGTCGGCGCACTTAAGGCGATGCTCGGGATTGCGGCAAAGGTAAAGCTTGTTGCTCCGAAAACAATAACGAGAAGCGAAGGTAAGGCTGTTCGCGTTATCGATAAGCGCAAAATATAATGTGAAGGGGACTGGATTATGATATATCAGATTTCTGTTTTTCTTGAAAATCGCGCAGGTCAGCTTGCTGAAATTACGAAGCTTCTTGCAGATAATGAGGTCAATCTTCGCGCAATTTCAATTGCAGAGACGTCGGATTACGGTGTTCTCCGTATGCTTGCCGATGATGCTGATAAAGCATCATCAATCTTGCTTGAGAATGGCTGCGTAATTGCGAAAACGCCGGTATCCGTTGTTGCGGTCCCTGATAAACCGTCGGGCCTTGCTAATTTGCTTGCGGTTATATCTGCAGCAGAGATCGATGTTGAATATATGTATTCTCTTTTTGCGCACGGCGCGGAGAAGGCGTATATGGTATTTCGCGTTGACGATGGACCGAAGTTTGTTGAGACTTTGAAATCGAATGGTATCGAGCTTGTCTCGAAGGAAGAGCTTGGATTAAAATAATATACTTATTAAAGATGCATATAAAAGTGAACAGGTTCATTAAAAACGGACAATAGACAAAACACCCCCTGATGTAGGATAATACATCAGGGGGTGTTACTATGCCAAGACATTATCAGCACACAT
>JAZSHZ010000208.1:0-6493 GCA_045533555.1 Eubacteriales bacterium | reverse complement strand
ACTGAGCTGTGAGCAGAGAAAGAGATCTTTTGCCATATCTTCCGTGAAATCGACGTCTTTTTTGTATTTGAGCTGATGCTCGAGCGAAGCCCATGAATCCATCGCAATTGTGCGGAGCTGTGTCTCGACCCGCATATGCTTCTTTTCATGAAGAAGGAAAATCGGAATGGAAACGATCAGGTGAAGGCTTCTGTATCCGTTCTCTTTCGGATTTGCAATATAATCCTTCTTTTCAATAAGTGTTATATCGTCCTGAGAAATGAGCGCGTTTGCGAGCATATATACATCGTCTGTGAATGAGCAGATGATGCGGATGCCTGCAACATCACTGAGATTATCTTCAACGGATTTGAGTGAGATCGGGTGATTGCCTCTTTTGAGTTTCTCCAATATGCTTTCGGGGCGCTTTAGCCGCGCTTTGATGCTGCTTATCGGATTGCGGTCATAGCGAAGCGAAAACTCCTCGTTGAGAACATTGAATTTCGTTTCAACCTCCATCATAGCACATCTGTAATACGCCATAAGTTTTGAGAAGTCCTCAAGCGCGTGGCGTATTTCTTTTGGTTTATCATCTGCAAATAAAGCTTCGATGAGTTTTTTATCGTTTTTGTTTAAAGTGTTCATATATTCCTCCGAGAAATGTCGAAAAATCTGTCTTTAAATAACTTACCACCGCAGGGAGAAAAAGTCAAGTCCGCGTGGCGGAATATGGGCGTTTCGGTTGCGAGAGTGGTGAATGTGGTTGAAAGTGGGGAGTGCGGGTACGGCAATTTCACCACTTTTCTGGAATCTGCGTTTTTATCCTCCACCTTTCACCACGCAGACGGCGCCTGTGGAAAACTCTGTGGAAAGTGTTGATAAGTCTCTATATTGCGGTTAGGTTACAAAAAATCGAAAAAAATGTAATGAAATTTTAAAAAAACTATTGATTTTTTGGAAATGCAAGAGTATAATGAAATTACACGTGGAGCATGGCGGTTTAAAGTGGTTTAAGAAGGAGGTGGAGCTGTGAAAGGCGAGTTTGCGCACGTTATAGATGAAAAAGGAAGATTGTTCATTCCCGCGAAATTCCGTGCGGAGCTCGGTTGCAGCTTCGTCCTTACGAGAGGGCTCGGAAAATGCCTTGCGGCATATCCGATTTCCGAATGGAAAGCCTTCGAAGAAAAGATTATGTCATATTCTCCGCGCAAATCGCGTGAGCTTCAGCTCTATTTTGTCGCCACTTCGCATGATATGGAGCTTGACAGTCAGGGAAGAATTCTTGTTCCTGCAAAGCTCCGCGCTTTTGCCGGTCTTGAGAAAAATCTCGTTGTCGTCGGAATGGTAGATCATCTCGAAATCTGGGATGAGGCGGAATGGGATAAGACGAATCTCACGCCCGATTATATCATGGATGTTCTTGATGGGGCGGATGATTGATTATGAGTGAACTTCATTTCCCCGTTATGCTTTCTGAATGCATCGATATGCTGAATATCAAGCCGAACGGAGTCTATATAGACGGAACGTTTGGCAGGGGCGGTCATTCAAGAGAGATTGCAAAAAGGCTTTCAGGCGGGAAGCTCATCTGCATTGACCGCGACAGCACGGCGATAGAATACGGAAAAGAAAATTTCCGCGAATATAAAAACGTGGAATTCATAAAAGGCGATTTTTGCGATATTCCCGACCTTGTTTCGGAAACGGTGGACGGAATACTACTTGACCTCGGTGTTTCGTCACCTCAGCTTGATGAAGCCGAACGCGGCTTTTCATATATGGCAGACGGGCCTCTCGATATGAGAATGGACCGGACTCAAACTCTCTCGGCTGCGGATATAGTAAATAAAAGAAGCTTTGAAGAGCTTCGGAGAATACTTTCCGACTACGGCGAGGAGAGATATGCTTCCAAAATCGCATCCGCAATAGTGCGCGAGCGTGAAAAGGAAGAAATAAGAACGACGCTTCGCCTCGTGGATATAATCAAATCCGCGATGCCCGCGGCGGCGCTCCGTGAAAAACAGCACCCTGCAAAGCGAAGCTTTCAGGGGATAAGGATCGCGGTAAATGATGAGCTCGGAGAGATCGAAAAGTTTCTCGAAGAGCTGCCGAAGATGCTTAAAAAAGGCGGGAGAAGCGTCATAATAACGTTTCATTCGCTTGAGGACAGGCTTGTAAAGCATGCTTACAGAAAAGCGGAAAAGCCTTGTGTATGTCCTCCATCGGCTCCGGTTTGCGTCTGCGGAAGGAAGCCGACACTTAAGGTTATAACGAATAAACCGATTCTTCCCTGCGAAGAAGAGCTTCAGAAGAATCCGCGCTCTCGCTCGGCAAAGGTGAGGGTCGCCGAAAAAATATGATGATTGAAAGGAAAGCGAAAAATGGAAGCTGCAATGAAGACATATGATCTCTCGAGATTCGAGCGAAAAACAACCGTTAAGGAAGATAAGGCACGGGCGGCAGAAAAAGCAAAAAAACGCGCAAGTGTCAAAAAACAGCCCAGAATCAGCAGCTTTGCGATCTTTGCGGGTCTCGTTGTATTCGTAACTCTTATCGCTCTCCTCTATTCCTGCGTGAGCCTTAATGAGGCGTCGGATATAAACAAGAAAAGACAGATGACGCTTTCCGAGCTTCGCGAGGATATTCAGATGCTTGAGGTAAATAAGAATCAGCGCCTCGGTGCGCTTCAGATCCGTGACCATGCGGTAACAAAACTCGGCATGAGCAAAATCGACAAGTCTCAGATCACATATGTAACAACATCCGGCGGAGACAGATTCGAGATAGGCGCTCCTGTTGAAAAAGAGCCGTCAAAGCTCGTCGCAGGTCTTGCGAAAGGCTTTTCAACAATCGTTGAATTCATAAACTGACCTGTTAAACAATATAATTCATAAGAAGTAGTTTTAAAGCGAAGTTTGTTATCACATTCTCCGCATTGTTTTTCTGTTTTTGGGGGAGGAAAGGAATATGGCAAGAAAGGGCCCGTCACAAAAAATTCTGACAAGAATCGTCATTTGTATGTGTCTCGTTATCATTATCGGATTCATTCCGCTTATTTGCGCGCTTGTCAAAATTCAGCTTATAGATTATAAAAAATATCAGGCCAAAGCGATGGAGCAGCAGACGCGTGACAGCATAATAACGCCGAAACGCGGCGTCATCTATGACAGAAACATGAAAGAGCTTGCCGTCAGCGCAACTGCGGAAACTGTCTTCATTTCTCCGGCTGAGATTGAAGATGAAGAGATGGCGGAGAAGGTCGCAAAAGCTCTCTCGGAAACGCTCGAAGTCGAATATGATTCCGTCATTGCGAAGACGAAGAACGAAAAAAGCTATTATCAGGTAATTAAAAAGAAGATAGATATAGATGCGGCAACTAAGCTCCGTGAGCGCATCAGGGAGGATAAGATCAAAGGTATCCATCTTGAGGAGGACACGAAGAGGTATTACCCCTACGGAAGCTTCGCTTCGCAGGTCATAGGCTTTTGCGGCGCGGACAATACCGGGCTTTTCGGAATAGAGAAGGAATATGAAAATGTCCTCAAGGGAATGCCGGGAAGAGTTATTGCCGCGAAAAATGCGCGCGGAACGGAAATGTCCTTCCAGTATGAGGAGTATTATGACGCGCAGAACGGTCAGAACATCGTTTTAACGATTGACGAAACCGTTCAGCAGGTGCTTGAGAACCATCTTGCAACGGCGGTTATAGACGGCAAGATCGAAAACCGCGGTGCAGGTATTGTTTATAACATCAAAACAGGTGAAATACTCGCAATGGCGACATACGGCGATTTTGACCTCAATGAGCCGTATGAGATAACAAACCCCGAATCCCTCAAAAAGATCGAGGAAGCCCCGGAGGATGAGAAAAAGCAGGTGCGCTCGGATGAGCTTCAGGCATCATGGAGAAATAAGTTTATCTCCGATGCATATGAGCCGGGCTCCGTTTTCAAGATATTGACCGTTGCGATGGGTTATGAAGAAGGCGTTGTCAATGCGAATTCGACTTTCAATTGCCCGGGCGGAACGCGCGTCGCGGATCGCGTCATCCATTGCTGGAAGCGCGAGGGACACGGAAATGTAAACCTTTCCCAGGCGCTTGAAAAATCCTGCAACTGCGCTCTTATGGCGATAGTCGAAAAGGTCGGCAATCAGAAGTTCTATAATTATTGCGAGGGCTTTGGGCTTCTTGATAAAACGGGCGTAGACCTCATCGGCGAGGCGGGGGGAGTTTTCTTCAATGAGAAAAACTTCACAGACCCGAAGAACAAGGTCAGCCTTGCAGTTGCATCCTTCGGTCAGACCTTCAAGGTAACTCCGATGCAGATGGTCTGCGCGGTAGGCGCTGTCGTAAATGACGGAAAGCTTATGCATCCTCACATAGTCAAGGAGATCGTCGATGATAATCAGATAGTCGTCAAGAAGTTTGAGCCGGAGCAGATAAGGCAGATAATAAGCGAGAAGACCTCGGATTTCATAAATAAATCCATTGAAGAAACAGTTGCGACGGGAACGGGTAAAAATGCTCGCGTCTCAGGCTACAGAATCGGCGGAAAGACGGGAACTTCCGAGAAGGTTGACGAATATACAGAGAAGGAAGGCAAGAAATATATCGCGTCCTTCTTTGGCGTTGCACCGATGGAAGACCCCGAAATCGCAATCCTCGTCATGCTTGATACACCGCGTGGAATATATCTTGAGGGAAGCCAGCTTGCGGCACCCGTTGCAGGTAAGGTTTTTGCGGAAATCCTTCCTTACCTCGGCTTTGAGCCGACATATACGGCGGATGAGCTCGTCGGTGCGGAGGTAACGATGCCGAACCTCGTCGGCGGCACGGCGCTCAGTGTAAATCAGCTTCTGAGCTCAAACAGAAATTATTCATCCTTCACGATCAAGACGGTCGGTGATGGAAATATCTGCACAGATCAGATTCCCGCGGAGGGCGCAAAGATCCCGAAGACTTCAACGATCGTTGTTTATATGGGCGGCAAGGCTGAGAATGAGGAAGTCGAGATGCCCAATGTCATCGGAATGACTCCGGAGTCGGCAAACAAGATTCTCACGAATGCCGGCCTCTATATGAAGGCGGACGGTGCGGTCGGTCAGCGCTCTGCGGCAGTCGGTGCAACGAAGCAGCAGTATCCCGAGGGAACTAAGCTCAAGCGCGGAACTGTTGTAAATATCGAATTTTATGATGTAAACGGAGTATCGGAAGGTATATCCGGATAAAAAGGAAAGGAAGGTTGTTTTATGAAGCTTCGCGATATATTGAACGGAATTGAGGTCCTGGAAACGGTTGCTGACCCGGAAACAGAAATATCGAATGTCGAATGTGATTCGCGAAAGGTTTCGGAAAACGGCCTTTTCGTTGCCATACGCGGCTTTGAGACGGACGGAAACAAATATATCGATTCCGCTCTGAAAAACGGTGCAAAGGTCGTCATAACCGATTGCGCGGAAACGGAATGTGAAAACCGCGTTCTTGTTTCCGATGCAAGAAGCGCGCTTGCGCTTTCGGCAAAGAATTTCTATGGCGATCCGACGAAGGATATGAAAATTATCGGAATAACGGGAACAAACGGAAAAACAACTGTTACATATCTGATAAAGCACTGCCTTGAAAAAGCGGGCGCAAAGTGCGGCCTCATCGGAACAAATCAGAATATGATAGGCGACAGGATACTTGAAACCGAGAGAACAACTCCGGAATCCAATGCGCTTTGGGAGCTTTTTGCAACTATGCGCGCCGAGGGCTGCACTCATGTAATAATGGAAGTTTCTTCCCATTCACTCGAGCTTTCGCGCGTCCGCGGAATTGAATATGATGTTGCGGCGTTTACGAATCTCACGCAGGACCATCTCGATTTCCATAAAACAATGGAAAACTATGAGGCGGCAAAAGCAAAATTATTTGAACAATCCAAAATTGGCGTACTCAATTTTGACGATGAGGCGGGAAGAAGGATCGCTAAGGGCGCAAAGGCGAAAACGGTGACCTATTCCTCAAAATCAAGCGAGGCGGATTATGTCGCGAAGAACATAAAAACAAAGGCGGATTCCGTCGCTTTCGAGCTCGTCGGAATAGATTCGATTATGCGCATAAACCTCAATATTCCCGGTAAATTCTCTGTGTATAACGCGATGTGCGCGGTAGGCGTGCTCCGTGCACTCGGAATTGAAGATGAGGTTATAAAAAGCTCGATGGCGGAGGTCGGCGGAGTCAAAGGTCGCGCCGAGGTCGTTCCGACAGACACGGACTACACGGTTATGATAGACTATGCCCACACCCCTGACGGACTTGAAAACATACTCAAAACCGTCAAGGAGGTTTGCGAGGGAAGAGTCATCTGCGTGTTCGGTTGCGGCGGCGACAGGGACAGAACCAAGCGCCCGAAGATGGGCAAAACTGCGGCGATTTATTCAGATATCGTCGTCGTCACTTCGGATAATCCGAGGACGGAGGATCCCGATTCGATCATAGATGAAATAATCCCCGGCATAACGGAGATCAAGA
>JAZSHZ010000038.1:0-1888 GCA_045533555.1 Eubacteriales bacterium | reverse complement strand
GCTCCGTTTTTTTGTAAATTGGTTTTGTGAAAATTTGAGACAGAACGACACATAGATCGTTCCCTATATATAAATTCTCCGCTTGTGTTCTTGTGCCTTTTTCGACAGTCTGAAACGGTCGCTCAGATTGAGCGACCGTTTTTCTTATTAAAGCTTTGTTATGAACTTGGATGCAGTTTTGAAGAGGAGACGTTTTGTTCCCACCGAATCGAAAGCGATTTCAAGAAGCACATCGCCGCCGACGGGGTTTGCGGAAACTATGAGACCCTCCTTGAACGCCTTATGGGAAATTCTGTCTCCCGCCTTGAGGTTGCATGCCGCGGGCGCAGGTGCCGCCGATGCTCCCGAAGCGGCGACGGACGATGTGCCGAATCCTGACGATGCAGGCTTTTTCTTCGGCGTGATTTCATTGCCGGACCACTGCGTTGTCTGCTTGCGCTCCGTCTGCCTGCGGTTGTACGACGGAATCTGACTTCCGCCGAAATCATCCTCAAAGGAGAAGCTTCGTCTTTGCGGCTCGAAGCCTTTTTCCTCAACGAGACCTGCGGGGATCTCGGAAATGAACCTTGATTTCTTTCCGTATTTCGTCTGACCGAACAGAAGGCGTGTGTGAGCATAGATCATATGCAGCTCGCGCTTTGCGCGAGTCGTTGCAACAAAGAAAAGTCTTCTTTCCTCTTCGATTTCAAGCTCATCCATCTCGCGAAGGCTCGGGAACATTCCTTCCTCAAGACCCGCGATGAATACTATCGGGAACTCAAGCCCCTTCGCACTGTGAACCGTCATAAGTGTGACGTTATCGTCGCTCTGATTGAAATTATCGAGATCGGTAAAGAGCGAGACCTCCTCAAGGAAGCCTGCAAGCGATGCATTCTCCTGCTTTTCATATTCGATGATGGAGGATTTAAGCTCCATGACGTTTTCGAGTCTTGTCTGCTCCTTGCCATCCTTCTCAGCCATAATATATTCCGTGTAGCCCGTTTTCTCAATGAGCTCGTCATACATCTCGCCGAGAGATATATCGGGGAGCTTTTCGCGAAGCTCTGTTATGATCGATGCGAAGCTTTTAAGCGCCGATGCGCTTCTTGAAAGCTCGGGGTACTCGTCAGCACGTGAAACAACATCGAATGCATATGTCCCGTCTCTCTGCGCTAAAAGCTCAATATTTTCGACCGTCTTATCGCCTATCTTCCTTGCGGGGACATTTATGATGCGGCGGAGACGCAGAGTATCCGTCGGGTTTGAGATTACGCAGAGATATGCAAGCATATCCTTGACCTCGGCGCGTTCGAAGAAGCCCTTGCCACCGACGATCTTTGCGTGGATACCGTTGAATTTGAGAACTCTTTCGATCTGCATCGACTGCGCATTCGTGCGATAGAGGACGGCGCAATCCGAAAACGCCGCACCGCTTGCCTTTGCGGCAAGAATCTGCTCTGCTATGTATGCCGCCTCATCGCGCTCGTTTTCCGCGTGATAGACAACGGGAAGCGGACCTTCGTTATTATCCGTCCAGAGGTTTTTGCCCTTTCTTCCCATATTGTTTTTTATAACACTGTTTGCTATTTCGAGAATCTTATTCGTCGAGCGGTAGTTCTGCTCAAGGCGGATAACCTCGGCATTTGCAAAATTCTCCTCAAAGCTCAGGATATTTTCAATCGTTGCGCCGCGGAAACGATAAATACTCTGGTCATCATCACCGACGACACAGATATTTCCGCTGCCGCCCGCAAGAAGCGCGGTGAGAAGATATTGCGCGTGGTTAGTATCCTGATACTCATCGACGAGGACGTATCTGAATTTATTGCGATAATAATCGAGAACATCGCGATGCTCCGAAAGAAGGGTTACCGTCAACATAATTATATCGTCAAAGTCGAGAGCATTC
>JAZSHZ010000278.1:0-4341 GCA_045533555.1 Eubacteriales bacterium | reverse complement strand
CAATGCTCTTGCGGATGAAGGAATCATAAAGGGAACAAGTGAGAACACATTCTCACCCGCAGCTAACATCACGCGCGCTGACTTCGCAATCCTCCTTGTCCGCGCGTTCAAGCTCTCAAGTGAAAACACAGAGAACTTCGCCGATGTTTCCGCTTCCGATTACTTCGCAAAAGAGCTTGCGGTAGCAAGAAACACAGGTCTTGTCAACGGTATCGGTGAGAACAAGTTCGCACCGAGAAACAACATCACCCGTCAGGATATGATGGTAATTGTCTATCGCGCACTTGCAGGAATGAACAAACTCGATGCAGTTGACAGCGTTCCGCAGGCAAGCGATTTCGACAAAGTCGCGGACTATGCAAAAGAAGCAGTTTCCGCGCTTGTCAATGCAAAGCTTGTAAACGGCAAAAATGGTCTCATCGACCCGACGGCAAACACAACCCGCGCAGAAGTCGCAGTTCTCATAAAGAGAATTCTTGATTTTATAAAGTAAATATAAATTTTGAAGTTTGGAGGACCTTCGTGTCCTCCAAACCAGCTGCAAAAAATATACGGAGGGAATTTTGATGAGAAAAGCAATATCCTTGTTGCTCGCGATAATAATGCTTGCAACGTTGTGCGCATGTAACTCAACAGAGAAAATTGAAAACGCCGACAATTCCGCTGTTGGTGCAACAGTAAAGCTTGTTACACTGTCAAACGCAAGCTGGCCGATTGACGGTGATTGCAAAGCCTGGCAGTATATCCGCGAGGGAACGGGAATGAATCTCGAGGTTCAGGCGATCCCGAGCTCGGAGTTTTATTCAAAGATACCGCTTATGTATGCGGCACCGGAAACGCTTCCGGATCTTATGGCTTTTGATAATAAACCGTCAACAGACAGATATGCTGTCCAGGGCGCGCTTGTCGCTCTTGATGACGTAGCTGAACATATGCCGAATTATCATGCGTTTCTCAAGTCCATTCCGGAAGAAGACGCAAAGCGAATTGTAAATGCGCGTAAGGCTGCAGATGGAAAGGTTTATTACAGCCCGACCTACGGACGCGAGAAGATGCAGGGTGTTCGCGCGTGGCTTTACCGCAAGGATATTTTTGAAAAGCACAATCTTGCAGTTCCGACAAATCAGGAAGAGCTGATTTCCGTATGTCGTGAATTGAAAAAATTATATCCGGATTCTTATCCGTTTTCAATGCGAAACGGCAAGCAGTTTATCGGTATGATAGGCTCACAGTGGAAACCGTATTTCACGCAATATCCGTATTATGACTACAACGCGGAAAAGTGGAGCTTCGGTGCAACAGAACCGGTAATGCTTGAGATGATTACCTTTCTGAAGCAGATGGTGGATGAAAAGCTTCTTCCCGCTGATTTTATGACAATCAACACTCAGACATGGCAGGAACTTATTACATCGGACCGCGGATTCATCTTCCCGGATTACCAGACAAGAATTGACTTCTTCACACCGATTGCACGTACTCAGAACCCTGAGTTTACATTGACAGCGATGGTTCCGCCGAAGATGAATGAAGAAACGGGAACAACAAAGCTTGCTAAATTCAACCTTGATGCATATGGTTTTGTTCTCTGTAATACAAGCGATCAGGAACGGATTTCCAATGCGGCGAAATACCTTGATTGGATGTATACAGACGAAGCATGTGAGCTTCTCTCGTGGGGTAAGGAAGGCGAAACGTATGAAGTGGTTGACGGTAAGCGCGTCTATATAACTGACGAAACCGGAGCACAGCCGAACACACTCTACGGATTCTCTCTTCCTGGCACGATTGCCCGTTTTGACCCCGATGCTGTTGATGCATTTGAGTCTGAGCTTATCTCTGAAACGCGCGATATCACGATTGAGCATATGATGGATGAAGTCAACCCGACAATGTGGCTTGCGTTCAATGATGAGGAAAATGCCGTCATTCAGCAGTATGGAACAGCTGCAAATACATATGCACTTGAAATGATAACAAAGTTCATTCTCGGTCAGGAACCGCTTTCAAATTTTGATAAGTTTGTTGAATCGCTCAATGAAATGGGTATTGATAAGCTTCTCGGAGCTTACACATCCGCATATGACAGAGTAAAATAAGGAGGTTGAGATATATGACAAAACGTATATTATCAATTATAATCGCCCTCGTCTTCGCAATCTCGCTTCTTCCGACAGTCGCCTTTGCGGCGGAAGGAGAAATAACGATTGATTTCCTTGAAACAACGAAGACGACAACCGATGGTGTCGATTATTATTCGGGAACAAATTTCGACGTAATAAAAAGCCCCAATGCCAATGTCAAGTGGTATGGAATGGTTAAGACTGCCGATAAGAAGAATTTCTACTTCGGAATGGCTATGGCGGGCAGTATGAAAACATGGCAGGCGCTTAATGATGCAAAATATACCATTGAGGCTGATTTTTCATCTGCCGGATACTATGACATTTCATTAAGTGCAGGTAAATATAAAGACGGCGCTGCATTTTATGTATATGTTAATGGCGAATATGCAGGAATGTTCAATTGCTTGTCACCTGACGGGCAGTATGAAGATGTTGCCGAGCAATTCAAGACACTTTATATAACTCCTTCAACAGAGGGTAAAGTCAAAATTGACATTTGTTATGCAGGAAGCGGAAGTCCTAATGTAGATTCATATTATGCAAAGACATATATCAATAAGATTACTTTTACTCCAAACAACTCATACGTTGCGCCGACATTTGATAAAATTGTTGATAATATTCCCGACGTAATGAATGTGGGAGATGAACTCGATGTTTCGGCATATGTCAATATGAGTAACGGCGTGCTTAAAACCAACAATTTCAATTATGACGGAAGCAACAGCACATCGAACTTTGTTGATGTTGAGATTATCAATAATGCTGAAAGTGCAATAACTCTCGTCGATGAGCCGGGAGAGGCTTTCAAGGCATACTACAGAACAGCGGCAAACTACGGATCAACATATCACACGCTCTTTAACGGAACATATAAAGGAAAACTCACTGCGGCAAAAGCAGGAATCGCGTCGATAAAGATTGCTGCGATTGTTAACGGGGAAGATGTTTCCGTAACAAAGAATATTGAAGTTCTTGATCCTGATTCTCCGAAGGTGCTTCAATTCAATAAATTGACAATGACAAACACATACTCGGGCACATATCTCCCGATGGCAGATTGGGTTATAAAGGCAAACTGGCAGCTTGTTATAGATAAATGTTCAGGTTCAAGCAGTCATCAAAACAACACAACATGGTTCCGCGTCGATCTGAGACCTGCAGGTGGTGCATTAAACTGGACAGCGGTTAACAGTGCAGGTGCCGCAAAATTTACCGTAAAGACGCGCATTGCAAAAGAAGGATGGTATAAGCCGAGCTTCACAGGTGGAACATTCAATCGCAACTGCCTTGCAAATATCTATGTTGACGGTCAGTTTATCGGCAACTACAACGCTTATGACGCCGCTGTTACAAAGGACGGAAATGTTGTTGCGGAGCAGACTACGTTCAATCCGGTCTATATCACGCCGGATGCTGACGGATATGCGGAAATTGCGTTTGCAAATGCAGATTGGTCGCAGAACCAGAACTACTATTTAACTCTTTCTGAATTCAAACTCACACCAGTTGCAACCGCAGATGTTCCGGCTCTTTCTTCAGTTGAGTTTGTTGCGGAAAGCCTCGGCACAATTCCGAACGAAAATGAAGTCGAGCTTGCTCAGGATGCATCCGTAAACTTTACGGCAAATGCAAAAATGAGCGACGGAACAGTTTGGAAATACAATGGACGCAATGTTGATAAGAGCACGGATACGACAATTTCAGTTTCTGTCACGGGCAGCGCAGTCAAGTATACGGGAACAAGCAATATCAAGAGCGAAGAATTCACAGGCAAGCTTACAGCGGTAGAACCGGGTACCTCCACTGTAACAGTGACGGCAAAAATAGGAGACACAACAAAGACAACCTCTGCAATAATCACGGTTCCGGGCGCGACTGAACCCGAGCTTCCGGGAGAAGCGGCGGATTCAAAGGTCAGCCTCTATGTTGCGGCTGAAAACGGAGGAAACGTTTCCGTCACCGGCGGTAACGGAAATCCTGTTGACGTCATTGATGTTGGAACGAAGATTACCGCAACTGCGGGTGATGTAGCAGGTAAGATATTCTCGCATTGGAGAAATGCCGCAGGCAAGTTTATGAGCGGAGAGAAGAAATATAGCTTCGCTGCCAACACGAACACGGCGATAATCGCAGTTTATGACGATGCAGAAGTAAATGAAGACACTGTTTCCGTAAGTTTCTTCAATCAGCATAAAGCACTCATCGGAAGTAA
>JAZSHZ010000014.1:0-10349 GCA_045533555.1 Eubacteriales bacterium | reverse complement strand
TATGGATGCTTTTTCCGTCTCGCTTGCAAACGGACTTAATGAGCCGTGTATGAAAAAAAGAAAAATGTTTGGTGTCGCGGGAGTCTTTGCGCTCTTCCAGGCGCTTATGCCTATGCTCGGTTGGGTTTGTGTACATACAATCGTTCAGTATTTCAAATCCTTTGAAAAATTCATTCCGTGGATAGCACTCATTCTCCTTGCCTACATCGGCGGAAATATGCTCTATGACGGGATTCGCAACAAATGCGATTGCGAGGAAAAGCCCGGTGTCGGTTTTCTCGCTCTTCTCGTTCAGGGCGTTGCTACAAGCATTGATGCGCTCTCTGTCGGTTTCACGATTTCCGAATATAATCTCGCAGAGGCGACGCTCGCCGCTCTCGTCATCGCGCTCGTTACCTTCGTTATATGCACGGGCGGCCTTATTATCGGCAGACGCGTCGGAACAAAGTTTGCAGGAAAAGCAGGAATACTTGGCGGCGCAATTCTCATCTTCATCGGTCTTGAAATATTTATAACGAGTTTCTTTTAAACAAATATAGAATTAAAGAGAAATTGCAAGATTGCAATTTCCCTTTAATATTTCAGATTACTTATTTGCTATTTTGCTTAATCAATTCATTAAAAATCATCTTTGCCCGCTCTGTATATTGCTTCATTACCTCCGCGGGAACGGTCAACGCTGACCGGGGAATGATATATGCTCGATTCTGATTTACGGCATCAAGTGCAAGAAATGTGTCTGCAAGAAAATCAAGATTATCTAATATGTGTTCAAGTTCAGTTAATGTATTCATGATTATAACTCCTCACCTCAAAATAAGTATAACACATTTTTTTGACAACTTTGAACACATATGTTGACAACTGATGAAATTCAGAACAAATATTTTGAAATCCGGCGGATAATGTATATCCTTATGAAACATAGCTCGGATAAAATGTTCGTTTTTTTCATTTTGTAATTATTTCCCGCCGCAGTGGCAGGCTTCCCCTTGAGGGGAAGCTGGCGCGGGGACCGCGACTGATGAGGTGTTATATCGTCAATGCTACTTTTCCACCTCATCCGCCTCGCAGGCTCGGCACCTTCCCCTCAAGGGGAAGGCTCTTGAGAATCACAAAACAAACCCGTTGGCGATGCCAACGGGTTTGTTTTCTTTATTCTTAGCCTTTGAGCGCGATGTTTTGCGCTTCCAGTGTCTTTATGATGTTTTCTGCAGTTTCCATAACCTCTTCGCGCGTGAGAGTCTTTTCGGGATGCGAGAAAATCATTCTGACGGTGATGGATTTTCCGCTTTCGTCGACATAGGTATCGACAACGGAAACCTTCTTGATAAGCGGGCAATTCTCTTTGTCGATTGCAGCTTTGATCGGCGCAAACTTATCGGAAACAAACGAAAGGTCGATCTCGATTTCCGGGAATCTTGACGGCTCTTCGTATTTAATGCTCTTGTTTTCAATCTTTGCAAGCTCAGCAACATCAATTTCCGCAAAGACGATATTTGCTTTCTTATCAATCTTCTTTGAGACCTGCGCATTGACTATGCCGATTTCGCCAAGCTTAACACCTGCGCAATAAATCGCATTGAGATTCTTCGGATGCTTATAGGATGAAGCTTCCTCGATTTTCTCGAATGTGAGCGCTTCGTGCTTCAAGTTATCGACAACAACTGCGAGGATATCGCGGAGCTCAAAATATGTCTCCTCCATAGTCTTTGTCTTTGAGAAGAGTGTTATTGCAAGCTTCTTGCGCTCGTTGCAGAGGCCGTCCTCACGGAGACCGTTTACGACTCTTCCGATTTCGAATACTCCGAAGTCAGGTGCATATGCAGTGTTTGCTTTGACCTGGCAAAGCTGAGTCGGGACGATCGATTTTCTTATTGTCTTGATGTTCGGGTTTGTCGCATTCACAAGCTCGATATTCGGCTCGATGTCAATTCCGAGAGCCTTATATTCATCGAAATATGCCCAGACATAGGAATGGAGCTCATGTAGCGAGAAGCGGTGGACGAGAATATCCTTGATTCTGTCCTCATCCGTCTTTTCCTGAGCCGCGCGAACCGGATAGAGCGGAACAGCCGCTGTGTTTACAGCGAAGTTATCATATCCGTAGATTCGCGTGATCTCCTCGATGATGTCAGCCTTGATCGTGACATCCTTCGTCGCGCGCCAGGACGGAACTGTTACCTTGAAGTTATCTCCGTCATTCTCAACGCCGAAGCCGAGAGAGAGAAGAGTTTTGGTGATTCTGTCGTTTGCAATTTCAATGCCTGTGTAGCGGTCGACGAATGCCTTGTCAAACGAGAGAGAGACATCATCATACTTGAATGCATATTCATCTGTGAGCGAGCTTGTTATCGTTGTGCCGCTGTCGATATCGAGAAGCAGCTTGACGAAACGCGCAATTGCGGGAACTGTCATTTCGGGGTCAAGGCTCTTTTCATAGCGCTGAGAAGCATCCGTTCTGTGTCCGAGGCGGACAGTTGACTTGCGGATTGATGATGCATCAAACGTTGCGGATTCAAGAGTGAGCGAGCTTGTGTCATCGACGATTTCGGAATCGAGCCCGCCCATAATACCTGCGATTGCGACAGGCGTGTCACCGTTGCAGATCATAAGCGTATTTTCGTCGATATCGCGCTCGACCTCATCAAGCGTTGTGAACTTGAAGGGCTTTTCAAATCTCTTGATGCGAATTGAATCAACCTTGCGTGAGTCAAACGCGTGCATCGGCTGACCCATTTCGAGCATAAGATAGTTCGTGAGGTCAGCGAGAAGGTTGATTGCACGCATTCCGCAGTAGAAAAGGCGGATTCGCATATTCATCGGGCTTACGTGCTTTGTGATATTCTCAAAGCGAAGCGCCGAATAGCGATAGCAAAGCGGGTCCTCAATCTTGAGGTCGAGCTTGGGAAGATTTTTATACTGTTCAAGATCGACAACGGGAAGAGCCTTGAGCTCTCTTCCTGCAATTGCCGCGAACTCGCGCGCGATTCCATAGTGTCCCCAGAGGTCGGGGCGATTGGTGAGCGATTTGTTATCTACTTCGAAGATGATATCGTCGATCTCGAAAAGCTCCTTTATGTCTGTTCCGTTTGCAAAGCTTGCATCGAGATCCATAATTCCGTTGTTATCATCGGAAAGGCCGAGCTCCTTTTCAGAGCAGCACATACCGCAGGAGAGGTATCCCGCAAGCTTACGCGGCGCGATTTCGATCTCTCCGATTTTTGCGCCGACCTTTGCAAACGCAGTCTTCATTCCGACTCTGACATTCGGCGCGCCGCAGACAACATCCGTAAGCTCGGGTTCACCTGCATCAACCTTGAGAAGGTGAAGCTTCTTTGACTCGGGATGGTCTTCAACGGACATAATCTCCGCGACAACAATTCCCGAAAGGTCGCTTCCCTTGAAGAAAATTTCGTTTTCAACCTCTGCTGTGGAGAGGGAGAACTTATTTATAAGCTCGAGCTTGTCAAGCCCGGAAAGGTCGACAAAGTCCGAAATCCAATTCATTGATAAAAACATTTCTTTTCCTCTCCTTTCTTATTTATCGTCCGTGAACTGCGAAAGCACCTTGAGGCTTCCGGAATTGAGGTCACGGATATCCTTGACACCATATTTCATCATTGCAAGGCGGGTAAGACCGAGTCCGAAGGCAAAGCCCGTGTATTCCTCGGGGTCGATTCCGCCTGCCTTCAACACTTCAGGGTGAATCATTCCGCAGGGGCAAAGCTCAAGCCAACCGCTGTGCTTACAGGAAGCGCAACCCTCACCGCCGCAGATGAGGCAGCTTATGTCAAGCTCAAAGCCCGGTTCAACAAACGGGAAGAAGCCCGGACGGAGACGGACCTTGATATCCTTTTGGAACACCTCTGAAAGCATCGTCTTCATAAAGAAGATGAGGTTTGAGATGGAGATGTTCTTATCTACCATAACGCCTTCCATCTGGAAGAAGGTGTTCTCGTGGCAAGCATCTGTCGCTTCGTTTCTGAAGCATCTGCCCGGGAATATTGCCTTGATCGGCTTTCCTTCGTTAATGAGCGCATCCTTATATTTCTTATAAATTGCATTCTGCGCCGCAGATGTGTGTGATTTAAGGAGCTGACCGTTGTCGAGATAATATGTATCCTGCATATCGCGCGCGGGATGGTTCTTCGGGATGTTGAGAGCCTCGAAGCACTCATAGTCCGTTACTATCTCGCTATAATCCTCAACGGCAAAGCCCATTGAGCGGAAAACTTCCTCACACTGGCGCTGAACAAGCGTTATCGGATGATAAGAGCCGCGCGAAAGATCGGCGGGAGTTGAGATATCGAACTCCGGCATAAGGTTATTTTCTCTTTCAATCTCTGCCTTCTTTATCTCCTCGCGCTTATTTGCCACCATTTCGGTGACTTCTTCTTTAAGTACGTTTACTGCCTGGCCAAAGGTCTTCTTCTCTTCCGGAGAGAGGTTCTTCATATCCTTGAGAAGGTCTGTTACAAGACCCTTTTTGCCGAGGTACTCGACACGGATAGCCTCGAGCGCTTCCATTGTGTCAGCCGTCGCAAGAGCGGAAATAAAGCTTTCGCGAAGGCTCGCTGTCTTCTCTGACATCTGAAATCTTCCTTTCATATTTTTTCGGGCAAAACAAAAAGCTCGCCCCGATATTCTCGGGACGAGCATAATAAACAATACCCGCGGTACCACCCTGATTCAGAAATCGCTTTCTGCACTTTCGCTTATGTCATTTCGTGGACATAACACACCCTGCTTAGTTCTCGTCAGGAGACTCCAATGCTGAAATTCACGCATTACGTGCGAAACGGAAACTTACAGCCCATGATTTCCGCTCTCTTATACGCAACATTAACGGCTACTTACACATTTTCATTGTCCGGATTACATACACGAATATAATAAACTATTTTTTATAAAATGTCAAACAGTTTTTTACACTTTTGCACTCATTTTAATACAAACAACCTTATCCTATCTTCGGCATTTCCGTTCTGTACAATATGTGGGTATCTTCGCCGTTTTTTAGAATGAGTGTGTCTTCACCCACCGTATATTCAGCACTGCCAGTTTCTGTCTTGCCGAATCCGCTGACCGTTATGGTAATAACTCCGTTTTCGACGGTATAGGTCATCGGCAGAATTGTTGCCGATCCCGTTCCGTCGGCGTTGAAGATATATACCTGACGCGAGCCTTTGTATTCGGTTTCCCACGCACCGACAATTGAAGCCTTTATTTCTTCGTCGGAAATTGTTTCCGACTGCGGTGCTTCGGGTTCTGAATCACCTGTCCCCGGACTTCCCGGCTCCGGCTTTTCCTCTTTTGTATTTCCGGATTCCTCTGTTTCCGGCTCTTCACTGTCTTCGGACGTCTTCTTTTTTATCTTTTCCCTTACCTCTTCTACGGGAAGCTCCATTCTCTCATATTTATATTTGACACCGTCCGCAGTTATGGTAAGGATAGCACCGTCTATTGCATAATCAAATTTCTTGTTTTCTTCCGAAGTGATGGTCAGAACTCCTTTTTCCGCCGTATACTCAAAGCTTGCCGACAGATAAGAAACCTTTGCCGACTCGCCGCTTCCGTCTTCTGCAAAATATATGATTCCTTCTCCGTCAACCTCTTTCCACGCACCTACAACGGATGCCTCAGAGCCGCTATCTCCGCCGCAAGCACAGACCAGTACTAAAATCATCAATGTACCGAGCACCAATGCAAGTATTTTTTTCATACAAATAACACTCCCCTTTTAAAATAAACTCTTTTTAAGGAACATTCATACTTTTTCAAAACAGCACATCGGAACCACATTCTTTCTTGTTTTCTACAATTACAGTATATCATCACAACAATTTTTGTCAATATGCTTTTATAACTATTTTTATCGAATTTTCATCATTTTTTGCACCATTTCATAAATACAAGGAACTTTAACCAATAAAACGCAGCACTTTCCGTAATCCCGGTTGTTGACAGAGCTCGCCACTGCTGATACACTTTGAAAAGAGGCTGTGCAATATGAATCTGCTATTTTTCCTTTGATTCCCGCTCTCTTGTATGGAGAAATAACCGCTACTTACACATTTTCATCGTCTTTATTACAAATATTGATGTAATATACTGTTTTTAAAATTCCGGGCAATAATATTCTCTGACTCTTTCGGTTTTGAGTCTGTAGATTCGCATATTCTTGAATTTGAGCCAGCTTGCAAATGCCTCGACACCAACTTTTCCGTATTTGTCAATATCAATCGGATCGGGATCGGTAACCATAAGGCAAAGCTTTCCGTCAACAAGAATAAATATCAGCCCCTGCGCACAAGCAAACTGGAAAAGATGCTCCTTTTCGGGATCGAAATCAAAAAGATTAGTTGCCGCAGTAAGCTTATATGAAGGAGATTTTTCAAAACCTATATTCCCCTGCCAGAAAGCTTCTATTCCTGCCACATAAGCATTGCCTCTGCCCTTCTCCGTCCACTCACCGTGAATCATAAGATTTATGTCGTGAGTCGAGGGAGGGACGAGCTTCGTCGTTATCTCAAACATAATTTCGCCGAAAAAATCTTCCTTTGAAACAATCATACCCGGGCACATATCGGGATTCTTTCCGACTACCCAGCCATCCTCCGTATACCACTCTCCGGTTTTAATATCAAAATGCTTTTCAAGATCCTCCTGAGAAAATTCATCAATTGAAAAAATAACCTCTGAATCTTTCAGATATATGTTTCGACCGGGAAGGCGCAAAACTCCTTCCACCGCCTTTTCACCCTTATCGTATCCTCTTTCATACCTCTTTATTTCTTTCACCTTTTCTCACCTCGAAAGCATAATATCACAGTGCACGAAACCTTGTCAATCATTATAGCAAAAGCTTGCCCGATAATATAACGGACAAGCTCGGTTTCTATTTTATCTCGAATTCTCCTATGGTCGTCTTTTCGATATAGCTCTTTTTGAGTTCGCGGAAGGTTTCCATATGCGGTTGCGCGATATGGATCTGCTGTTTTTCCTTTGATTCCCATTCTTCTATGAGAAGGATCTCATTCTTATCCTTTTCGGAAAAATAGAAATCATATCTTCCGCAACCGTCCTCCGCCCGGATTGCATCGACAAGGCCTTCCGCCTTTACCTTTTCGACAAAGCCCTCGCGCTTTCCTTCAAAGCAATTGAACACTACATATATTTTATACATAAAATCATCTCCTTTTCGTTATACATTATATAACAAAAAGGAGATTTTTTCAATATTAGTCGATAAATACGATGGGTTTGATGAGATCGCGCGGCTTATCCTTCATAAGCTGAAGCGCATCCGCGATCTTATCGAGTCCGTGGAATTCATGGGTGACCATACGCGACGGATCTACACGGTCTGCCATAAGCATATTCGTGAGGCGCTCTGCGCGTCTTCTTCCACCCGGGCAAAGACCTCCGCGGATTGTCTTATGTCCCATAAATCCTCCGCTGATGGACATATAATCAAAGACGAACTCACTCGTCCCCGTTATGACATTGAGGTTGACCATTGAACCGCCGCAACGGGTTACTGCCATTGCCTGAGCCAATGTGTTTGCATCGCCTCCCGCAACGATTGCGGCATCGACACCGCGGCCGTTTGTGAGCGCCATAATCTGATCCACAAGATTTCCCTCTTTATAGGAAACGATATCTGTTGCACCGTATTCCTTTGCAATCGCAACACAATTCGGACGAGTTCCGACCGCGATGATCTGACCTGCGCCCATAAGCTTTGATCCGGCAACCGCCATAAGTCCGACAGGGCCTATGCCGAAAACAACAACGGAATCGCCATATCTTACTTCGGCAAGCTCGGAGCCGTGGAAGCCTGTCGTCATCATATCAACAACCATGATAGCCTTCTTATAGTCAAGCCCTTCGGGGAGGTGGCAAAGGTTCATATCAGCCGAACGGACCTTGAACTTTTCAGCCATCGTTCCGTCCTCATAGTTTGAGAAATTGATTCCCGCAAACATTCCGCCCGCATCCCACGGATCGCCGTCCTGAATATCGGGGTGCTTCCATGTGGGAGTCGTGCAGGGAACGATAACCTTATCGCCAACCTTGAAATCCTTGACATTTTCGCCGACCTCGATAACTTCGCCGAGAGCCTCATGGCCGAGCGTGATATCTTTAAGATGGGGGCCATCCATCTCCCACGCGGTATGTACGTCAGACGAACAGGGGCAAAGCGCGATGGGGCGGCAGATAGCATCATCCGGACCGCAAACAGGATCCGGCTTATCCATCCAACCTACAACTCCCATTGCATGTCTTACATATGCTTTCATAATAATCTCTCCTCCGTATTTACTCCTTAATTTATGTTTGACATTTAACAAACTATTTGTAAGTATATATCGGTTATAAAATAATTGCAAGTATTTTTATTATGATATAAGAAAAAAGTATATCCGAGATTTAGCGGATATACTTTTTCCTTCTTTATGCAATTGAATATTTCTTTGTATATTCCCTGAATTTTGCCTTGAATTCGGGGTTATCATCGCGGAAGGCGCGGATCGATTCATGGAGATTCATATGGCTGCTTGCCATATCGATGACACATCCCGCAATATTCGAGCAATGGTCGGAGGTTCTTCCGAGATTCGTGAGAAGATCCGACCAGACAAAGCCCGCATCAATCGAACATTCGCCTCGCTGGAGCCTTGCAATATGCTGCGCACGAAGCTTTTCACGAAGATCGTCTATGACCTGCTCAAGCGGCTCAATTGAAAGCGCTGCAGAAAAATCGTTCTCGACAAATGCGCGTCTTGCGAGACCCAGAATTTCATTTATCGCCTCGAGAATGACATCGAGTTCAGCTTCTGCGGCATCCGTGAAGCTGATATTCTTATCTCTCATTTCCTCTGCGGATTTGAGAATATTGACTCCGTGGTCCGAAATTCTTTCAAAATCTCCTATCAATCGAAGCAGTTTCGCCGCCTCTGCATTGTCTTCATCTGAAATCTGATGTGAGCTGAGTTTGACGAGATAAGTTCCGAGGACATCCTCATAATGGTCTGTCTTCTCTTCTCCGTCGCATATTTCCGCCGCGAGCTCACTGCTGTATTCACGAAGCGATTTCATTCCTCCGCGAATCGTTGCTCCTGCAACGTCAATCATATCAATTGCCAGGGAATGGCATGTCTCGAGAGCAACCGAGGGAGTAAGGAGAAGTCGCTCATCAAGCTCGACAACTGCTTCCTTGCTCTTTGCATCGGGAACAATTCTGATGACAAGCTTTTCAAGAAGTCCGCCTGCGGGAAACAAAACTGCCGTGCAGAAAATATTGAATGCCGAGTGCGCGATGGCAATTGTGGTATAGTTTGCAGAATTTTCAAGAAACATCGGGGCCAATACATATTTGACACCCGCGAACAATACAAGACAAAGCACAGTTCCGATAATATTGAACAAAAGGTGGAGAAGCGCGGCGCGCTTTGCATTCTTGTTCGTTCCGAACGAGGAGAGGATTGCGGTTATGCAGGTACCGATATTCTGACCCATAATAATCGGAATCGTTGCACCGATTGAAACCTGCCCCGTTGCCGCAAGTGCCTGAAGAATACCGACCGAAGCAGATGAGCTCTGAATTATCGCAGTGAGCACCGCACCTGCGAGGACACCGAGAATCGGGTTTTCAAAAAGAATAAAAAGCTCTCTGAATGCAGGAACGTCTGCAAGCCCCTTGACTGCTCCCGACATCGTATCCATACCGAACATAAGAGTTGCAAAGCCGAGAAGAATCGCACCGGTATCCTTCTTCTTGCTGTCCTTTCCAACCATCGTCATTATAATGCCGATAAGCGCAAGAATCGGCGTGAACGAAGTCGGCTTGAGAAGCTGAACAATAATGTTGTCCCCCTCAATTCCGCTGAGCGAGAGAACCCACGCCGTTATCGTCGTTCCTATGTTCGCACCCATAATGACGTTTATCGCCTGTTTGAGAGACATAAGCGATGAATTAACAAAGCCGACGACCATGACAGTCGTTGCGGAAGAGCTCTGAATTATCGCAGTTACGCACATACCGGTCAGAAGCCCCGCAAGCTTATTTGTTGTAAGTTTGCCGAGAAGTGTCCTCAATGCTCCTCCCGCGCGTCTTTCAAGCGCTTGTCCCATGACGTCCATTCCGAACAAAAACAGGCACAAGCCACCTATCATCGTCAGAATATCAAAAATATCCATTTTCTTTTTCCTTTCTTCTTTTTCTTTTTTCTTCAATTTTCACCGAATACATTATATATATTATTTATGCAATTATCAACAGATTTTACACAGGATTTACATAGAAAAAATCCGAAAGGACATACCTTTCGGATTTTCTCTTA
>JAZSHZ010000144.1:0-10265 GCA_045533555.1 Eubacteriales bacterium | reverse complement strand
GGATATTTTGAACCGTCAATCATTACGGATGTAAATCCGTCATCAACACACTTCTTACAGATTTCAAAATCTTCGCCGTGGTCGAGGTGAAGTGCGATATCAAGACCTGTGTCTAAGATAGCAGCTTCTACGAGCTTGAGCAGATATGCAGGTTTTGCATATTTTCTTGCACCTGCGGAAACCTGGAGAATAAGCGGAGAGTTAACCTCTTTTGCTGCCTCAGTGATACCCTGGACAATCTCCATGTTGTTAACATTGAAAGCGCCGATTGCATAGCCGCCTTCATATGCCTTTTTGAACATTTCTGTTGAAGTTACGAGTGGCATAATATTACATCTCCTTAATTTTTTTCACTATGTTAGTTTACCACATTTTCCGAGAAAATCAAGAGAAAATTGTGATTTTTTCAACATTACTTTTTCAGTGGAAGAATTTCCGTCCAATACCCATCCGGATCTGCTATGAAATAGAGCCCCATCGCTTCGTTCTCATATACGACGCAACCCATTTCGCTATGAAGCCGGAATGCCGCATCGACATCTTCGCAACGCACCGCCATATGGATCTCATTGTCCCCAAGATCATAGGGGCCTTTCTTATCACGAAGCCATGTAAGCTCAAGCGTTCTTTCAGAAGCGCCGTCACTCAGAAACACGATTATGAAGCTTCCGTCGGATGCTTCCGTGCGCTTGACTTCTTCAAAGCCGAGTGCTTCTTTATAGAACTTTATGCTCTTATCGAGATCGAGAACATTAATGTTATTATGACAAAATTTAAATTTCAAAGCACTCACCTTCTCAATTTATTCTTTTTTCAACAACCACCACATTTTCGATTTTCGAAAAATTCAGGCTATTGAAATAATCGGCAACGCCCGAACCTCCCTCTTCCATATAGAGGATACGGACTATATGACGCATTGCAAGCTGTTCTTCAAGATATTCGAGAGTTTTTCTCGCATACGCGTGCCCCATATCATTATTCTGATAGCACATTTCGCAGATAACAAAATCAAGGCCTCCGTCATCGCGGTTTTTTGTGTTACCCATGACAAATCCGCAAGGCAGACCGTTGTTATCCATCGTTATGAAGCCGGTGAAGCCTATGGACTTTGCAATTGTGAAAAGACGCGCATATGCCGAAGAATATGTCCAGTTGCCATTCCACGGCTCCTGATTTGCTATGCCGACAAACATCATTGCCGCGTTTTTTACATTATCAAGATTTATCGGAATAAAGCGCACTTTTTTCACCTCACATCATATATCTAATATAATGTATCATATTTTGCCGATTTTTGCAATATATTTTTATGTTTTAGCCGAAAAGGTTTATCTGATTGGATGAAGGAATCGTTTTGAGGACATTGTTTGCCTCAAGCATTTCGATAACGCCTTTTGAAACTCGGCTGCACCTTGTCTGGAGCTCTTCAACGGATGTAAACTTACCGTTTTTGCGCTCATCGACGATATTCTGCGCCGCAACTTCACCGAGTCCCGATATTGCCGTAAACGGCGGAATCAAGCCATTTTCCGTTATAAGGAAGTTTCTTGTGTCCGATTTATACAAATCTATCGGGTCAAACGAGAAGCCTCTCTTATAGAACTCATGGCAGACCTCAAGCGTTACAAGCATATTTTCTTCCTTCTGCGAAATTTTTTCCATCGAATTGAGCTCGTCAATCTTGGAAAGAACAACTGCATCTCCGTTTGTCATTGACGCCGCATCAAACGCCTTTGCGCGGATAGAGAAATAAGCCGCATAGAATGCCTTCGGATGATGAACCTTGAACCACGCGATGCGGAACGCCATCATAACATACGCGACGGCGTGAGCCTTCGGGAACATGTATTTTATCTTCTTGCACGAATCGACATACCACTGCGGAACATCGTGTGCAAGCATTTCCGTCTCCCAATCCGGCTTGAGACCTTTTCCCTTTCGGACGCTCTCCATTATCGTGAACGAAAGCTTCGGTTCGACGCCTTTATCGATAAGATAAAGCATAATATCGTCACGCGCGCAGATAACCTGCTTGAGCGTTGCCGTTCCGTCGCGGACAAGGTCCTGCGCATTAGTGAGCCAGACATCCGTTCCGTGGGAAAGACCCGAAATTCGGACAAGCTCATCAAATGTCGTCGGCTGAGTATCAAGAAGCATCTGGCGAACGAAGTGCGTTCCAAATTCGGGAACGGCGACACTGCCCGTTTTTCCGAGAAGTGCATCCTCATCAATACCAAGCGCGGCAATCGACGTAAATATACTCATCGTCTCCGGGTCATCGAGCGGAATTGCTCTTGCATTGAGTCCCGTGAGATCTTCAAGCATTCTGATAATCGTCGGGTCGTCGTGCCCGAGCATATCGAGCTTCAGCAGATTATCATGAATTGAATGGTAGTCAAAGTGGGTAGTTATGATATCGGAATCCTTATCGTCCGCAGGGTGCTGAACCGGAGTGAAATCATATATTTCCTTATCCTTCGGAACGATCATAACGCCGCCGGGATGCTGACCCGTCGTTCTCTTGATTCCCGTACATCCTGCAACTATTCTGCTCTCCTCTGCCTTTGACATATTCATCGAGCGCTCTTCAGCATACTTTTTGACATATCCGAAAGCCGTCTTCTCCGCAACGGTACCGATCGTTCCCGCTCGGAACACGTGGCCCTCGCCGAAGAGATCCTCGACCTGGCCGTGGGCAATGGACTGATACTCACCGGAGAAGTTAAGGTCAATATCAGGAGTCTTGTCTCCGTCAAAACCAAGAAATGTCTGGAACGGAATATTGAATCCGTCCTTGACCATCGGTTCGCCGCAGACCTCACAATTCCTGTTTGGAAGATCCGCTCCCGCGGCATATTCTCCGCTCGTTTCAAAAACTACGTTCTTGCATTTTTTGCAGCGATAGTGAGGAGGCAAAGCATTAACCTCGGTTATACCCGAAAGGAATGCGACGAAGGATGAACCAACCGATCCTCGCGAACCGACGAGGTATCCGTCCGAGACGGATTGCGTGACAAGCTTCTGCGCAATCATATACATAACGTCAAAGTCATGCCCGATTATCTTTGAAAGCTCATATTCAAGTCTCTCACGAACTGTATCATGCAGTTCCTCGCCATAGAGTTCTTTCGCTTTATTATAGCAGAGCATTTTGAGCTCTTCCTTTGAGCCTTCGATCGCCGGCGGATACTGACCTTCGGGAATCGGGCGTATCTCATCGCACATATCCGCGATAAGATTGGTGTTCTTAACGACGACCTCATATGCCTTCTCTTCTCCGAGATATGCAAATTCATCGAGCATTTCATTCGTCGTCTTGAGATATAGCGGTGCCTGATTATCGGCATCCGCAAAGTTCTTACTTGCCATAAGAACGCGTCGGTAAACCTCATCGTGGGGCTCAAGAAAATGAACATCACCCGTTGCAACGACGGGAATTTTGAGCTCTTCTCCGAGCTTTACGATCGTTCTGTTGAAGTTTCTTATATCCTCTTCCGAAGAAGCGATTCCGTTTGCAATCATAAAGGCATTGTTGCCGAGCGGCTGAATTTCGAGAAAATCATAGAATTCCGCAATTTTGAGCAAATCGCCATGTCTCTTTCCTTCGATAACCGCTTCATAAAGCTCGCCTGCTTCACACGCCGAGCCGAGTATGAGCCCCTCTCTGTGGCTTTCAAGCACATGCTTTGGAATTATCGGGCGCTTGTTATAATACTCAAGATGAGAAATAGATATGAGCTTATACAGATTTTTAAGACCCGTATAGTTCTTGACGAGAATTATCATATGATAGCGGCTGAGCTTATCATTTGCAGCCGAGCCGAAATCAATACTGTTTATCATATCCATTCTCGTAATATTATACTCTTCCCTGATGCGCGTGAAGAGACTGCGCATAATAAACGCAACGGTGACCGCATCGTCAAGCGCACGGTGATGCTCGAATTTCGGAAGTTTCAATGCCTTTGCGACAGTATCAAGCTTATGGTTTTTAAGGTCAGGAAGCATTTTTCTCGAAAGCTCGAGCGAATCCATATAATTGAATTTATATTCGATCCCCAGTTCCTGACAAGCCTGCGCAATAAAACCGATATCAAACTCTGCATTATGAGCCGCAAAGGGACGGCCTCTGACAAATTCGAGAAATTCCGGGAGAACGGTTTCTATCGTCGGCGCATCTGCAACCATTCCGTTCGTTATGCCCGTAAGCTCGCTTATTTTTTCGGGTATTGAGCAATTCGGGTTGACGTATGTCTGATATCTTTCGCAGATTTCACCGTTGCGAAGTATCGCCGCCGCAATTTCTATTATCTTGCAGGTCTTTTTATAAAGACCTGTAGTTTCAATATCAAAACAAACAAGCTCGCCATCAAAATCCGAGGATATTTCACCTGTTACAACCTCTGATTTTTTGTTGCCGCCGTAGTATGCCTCGACTCCGTATATTGCCTTTATACCAAGCTTCGGAGCGGCATTCATCGCATCGGGAAACGCCTGCACTACGCCGTGGTCAGTTATGGCGATTGCCTTATGCCCCCATTCTGCGGCGCGCTTCATGAGCTTGTCCGCAGGGGTGATTCCGTCCATAGTGGACATATTTGTGTGGAGATGGAGCTCGACGCGCTTTTCGCTCGCCGTATCCTCACGTTTCTTGGCTTTACCGACAACGATATTTCTCGGGCGGACGATGGTATCCTTGAGATATGTGTCATACTGAGTCGCGCCGTAAACATGAACAAAAGCTCCCTTTTTGAGCTTATCCTCAACCTCTTTGAGATTTTCGAGCTTGATATTTCTGACGACGACGCGAACAGAGCCCTTGAAATCCGTCATATCAAAGCTGAAGTTTGCCGTTCCGCGTTCCTCAAAGGTTCTGCAATCTGTTGCGAAAATTTCGCCTTTGATTGATATATCGCCGTAAGCCTCATCAAGCGTGTTTATATCAATATATTCTCCGAAGGCGGATTTTCCGAGCACCACTTCCCCCGCTTCTTCATTGAGCTTCTTTCTGAATCTGTTGTCAGACGGCTTCGGAGGTGCCGCAACCGGCTCTGCCGCAGGTGGCGGAACCTCAGCCTTCGGTTTTGATGCCGAAAGCTTTGCCTCTTCCGCAATCTTACGGCGAAGCGATTCGATTCTTTCTCTTGCGGCGTTATCATCCCCGCCGACGGTTTCGACATTGACATCGATTCTCAGGGAGAATTCAAACTCCATCGCTTCTTTAATATACTTCACGCACGAATTGAAAAATCCGTTGAGACCGTTATGAAGTCTCAACGTCAATATATTGCTTTCCGCATCAAAATCCCATTCCGCACCCGAGAGATGCCCTGTTGCCGCAGGAAATTCCGCGCGGAGGCGTTTATCAAGCGATATGAAATATTCATCCGTGAGCAAATTTCTCGGATAGGTCGGAAGAAGCTTCGCCTTATTGAGGCGAAACTTCTTTGCAATCGTTTCTTCTGCCGCAGTAATTTCGGATGGTTCAAGAATCCTCTCCGAATAGAGCTTGGCAGTTATTTTATTCTCCGTTTTATCGGCGGTCAGCGCGACGACATACGTCACTTTCTCAAACACTTCAAGGCTCTTTTCACCGTGAAGCCTGAAAACCTCGCCAAACGGCTTCATTATATTCTTATCCATTGTTTCCTCTCTGTTTTAAAATTCTTCTGCCATTTTTATGAGCTCATCAACTATCTCGTTCATTGGAACTTTTTTCACAATCTCACCCTTGCGGAAGAGAATTCCGAGCTCTTTTCCTCCGGCCATGCCGATATCGGCTTCTCTCGCCTCTCCCGGGCCGTTTACTACGCACCCCATAACTGCAACCTTAAGCGGCTTTTTGATTGTCATAAGGCGTTCTTCCGCTTCTTTAGCGATATGTATCAGATCAATCTGGCAACGCCCGCAGGTCGGGCACGAAACGAGCTGAGGCGTATTTTCGCTCATTCCGATGGAGTGCAATATGTCATACGCCGTCTCGACTTCAAGAACGGGATCATCCGTCAGCGATACGCGAATCGTATCACCTATTCCGTCGACAAGAAGCGAACCTATACCTATTGCTGATTTGAGCCTTCCTATACGAACTGTCCCCGCCTCGGTTACTCCGAGATGAAGCGGATAATCAAGTTCTTCGGAAAGCATACGGTATGCCTCAACCGTCAGCGGAACTGACGACGCTTTGACGGATATGCATATATCCTCGAAATCGAATTTACGAAGTATGTTTACATGCCCCTTTGCGGACTCGACCATACCTCGCGCCGTGACTCCGTATTTTGCAAGAATATCCTTTTCAAGAGAGCCACCGTTTACTCCGATTCTTATCGGAAGACCTTTCGCACGGCAGGCATTTACAACCTCGCGCACTCTGCCGTCATCCCCGATATTTCCCGGGTTAATCCTTATCTTTGCAGCACCCGCCGCAGCAGCTTCAATGGCAAGGCGATAATCAAAATGAATATCCGCGACAACGGGAATGCCTGCGCGCTCCGCAATTTTTTCTATCGCAAACGCCGCATCCTTATCCACAACAGCGACTCGCACGATCTTACAACCGGCAGCCTTCATCCTCTCTATCTGCGCAAGTGTTTTTTCGACATCACGAGTGTCCGTGTTACACATAGACTGAACAACAACCGGTGCATCCCCGCCTATCTTTACATTTCCGACAAGAATTTCGCGTGTTTTTCTTCTTTCCATAATCCTTCTCCCCAATCGGCATTATCTGAAAAGCTTTAATATATCATTGAACGTTACAAGTAACATAAGAAGAAGCAGAATCACTATTCCTGCTCCGTGAACATATGCTTCATATTTCGGTGGTACGGGTTTTCTGAAAATTGCTTCAAATAAAAGAAAGACAAATCTTCCTCCGTCAAGGGCCGGAATCGGAAGCAGGTTCATAACTCCGAGGTTTATCGAAATGAATGCAAGGAGATACCAGAGCGAGCTCATACTTGTTTTTGCAGTGTCCGCCATCATTTTACCGATGCCGACCGGACCCGATATATCATCTTTTGAAACTGACCCTGAAACGAGGTCGACAAGCCCAACCTTGACGAGGCGAACAAGATTAAATCCGTTCTGAAGAATATATTTTGTTTTCCCCGCAAAGGAGTTCTTTTCTGTCCTGAACGTAATCACCTTTGCTTCTCCGTCGGTATCCGAAGCTTCTTCTTCGGATGAGGTCAACGTAACGTCGGTGAGAGTTATCCTTTTTCCGTCACGAATGACATCGATATCATATTTTCCATTCTCGCCGCCACGGGTGAGTCCGACCATTATGTCACTGTAAATATAGACATTATAGTCTCCGATTGCTTTGATGGTATCACCCGCGTGAAGGGTATTCTCATCTGTGACAACATCGGTTCCGACGCTATCGACGGTCGGTGTGTACCATTCTTTTATCGGAGCAAAAACGAGCGCGAGGACGATAAATCCGCCAAGAAGATTCATAGCAGAGCCCGCAAGAACGATAAGCATCCTATACAAAACAGGTTGCGCACCAAACGCGCGCGGGTCTTTGGATTCACTATCCTCCCCTTCCATCGCGCAAAAGCCTCCAAACGGAAGAATTCTCAGTGCATATATTGTCTCGCCGAATTTCTTTTTAAATATGGCGGGTCCCATTCCGATTGCAAACTCATTCACTTTTACTCCCGAAAGCTTCGCGGTAATAAAATGGCCAAGCTCGTGGATTGCAACAAGTGCTCCGAAGAGGAGCACTGCAAGAATAATATAAATATCAATCACCTCTGAAATTATTTAACGAAAAAATCCCCTATCCGGCAAAAGAATATACCGCATCGCGAGCATTCTCGGATGCCGCGATAACATCCTCAAGATTCGGATTATCCTTGACTGCGATAGCTGAATTTGCTTTTTCTATATATTCTGCAATTTCAAGGAATTTTATTTTTGAATTGAGGAACAAATCAACTGCGGCTTCGTTTGCGCCATTGAGTATTGCGCCTGCAGTTCCGCCGCGCTTCGCTGCGGAAAGCGCCAATTCAAGGCACTTGAAGGTTTCTGTATCGGGAATACCGAAGGAAAGCTTCGCAAGTTCTGTAAAGTCTATATACTTGCCTCCAAAACCCTTTCTTTCGGGATAAGTAAGCGCAAATGAAATCGGCGTTCGCATATCCGGAGTTCCTATCTGTGCAATGATCGAACCGTCAAAAAACTCAACCATTGAATGGATTATACTTTCTCTGTGGACAACTATCGTTATCTCCTCAGACTTGACTCCAAACAGCCACATAGCCTCAATAAATTCAAGCCCCTTATTCATAAGGCTTGCCGAATCTATCGTCACCTTTGCACCCATACTCCAGTTTGGATGATTGAGCGCCTCTTTGACACTTACATTGCAAAGCTCATCGCGTTTTTTTCCGAAGAACGGACCACCGGAAGCCGTCAGAATAATTCTGCGGAGCTCGCGCTCCGGTGCGCAGGAAGCATGGAGCGACTGAAAGATCGCGGAATGCTCAGAATCGACAGGTATCATCCTGACGCCCTTTTCCTTCACACTGCGCATAACAATTTCACCCGCGCATACAAGTGTTTCCTTGTTTGCGAGCGCAATATCCTTACCTGCTGCTATTGCCGCAAGAGTCGGCTCTATTCCCGCCATACCGACAAGAGATGACATTACCGTATCCGCATTTTTTTCAGATGCGACTTCAAGGATTCCTTCTTTACCGGAAACAACCTTTACAGCTGTATCCGCAAGCAGAACTTTAAGCTCCTTTGCGGCTTTCTCATCTGCCGCGGCGACAATCTCCGGAGAAAATTCGCGCGCCTGAGCTTCGAGAAGCTTGACATTTCTGTTTGCCGCAATCGCCGTGATATTAATACCGTGAGCTCTTGCAACATCGAGTGTCTGCGTTCCTATTGATCCTGTTGAACCGAGTATAGACAAATTCTTAACCATTACATTATACCGCCAATTATCATAAGTAGGAAGTAGGTTGCCGGAATCGTGAACATCGTGCTGTCAAAACGGTCGAGCACGCCGCCGTGCCCCGGCATAATGAAACCATAGTCCTTTATATTATATTCTCTCTTAATAATCGAAAATGACAAATCACCCGCCTGCGCAAGAACAGACAGGACAAGCGATATTGCACCGAATGCAAAGAGATTCACATCAAGCTTTATGAAATAAGCAAACAGAACAAGCGTTATAACACAGACGACAATTCCGCCAATTGCGCCCTCTACCGTCTTTTTCGGGCTTATCTTTTCGCAAAGCTTATGACGCCCGAAAAAGCTTCCCGCAAAATATGCTCCGGTATCCGTCATCCACGCGGCGAGAAACGGCATCAGGATAAGAAAATCTCCCTTATCCGCCATACGCAAAGGAACGACAAGCGAGAACATAAGCGGAAGTATTGCACCGCCGAAAATTGATGTCACCGTCATAACGAGATTTGCTTTTCCGTAATTCAAGAGCCACACGATAAACATCATCGCCATACAGACAAAGAGAAGTGCAGTCGCATAGCCCTTTAATATTTCAAGCGAGACAAAAAACGGCGTTGCGGCAGCCGTGAGCATTGAGCAGACAGACAACGCCCTGACTTTTACTATTCCGCTTCGCCAAGTAAGCTCATATGCGATAAGCACACATATGGCAGACACAGCTATCGGGAAGCAAAACGCAGGCAGCAGATATACCACCACAAGGAATATTGCTATCGCGACAACTGCAGATATGGTTCGGGTAAGCATATACTATATCCCCCCAAATCTCCTGTTTCTTTTTTGGTATTCAATAATAGCCTCATTAAGCGTTTTTTCATCAAAATCAGGCCAAAGGGTATCCGTAAAGACCATTTCGCTGTATGCAAGCTGCCAGAGAAGATAATTCGAAAGCCTTTTTTCTCCGCCCGGACGGATCAGAAGATCAGGCGCGGGAGTCCCCGCCGAATAAAGCCTTGATTCTATTTCCTCTTCCGTTATCGCATCCGGAGTGAGCTTTCCTTCGGCAACATCGGCTGCAAGCCTTTTTGCCGCATTTGTTATCTCGTCTCTTGAACCATAGTTGAGGCAGACATTGACCTGCATACCTGTCATATTATCGGATTCGCGCTCCGCTTCTTCCATAAGCCTGAGAATTCCCTCGCTCAGGTTTTCGCGGGAGCCCCAGAAACGAAGCTTCAGGTTCTTCTTTCTGACTTCGCCTATAGCTTCTATGACATATTTTTCAAGAAGCGACATAATAGTTTTGACCTCATCATCAGGACGCTTCC
>JAZSHZ010000297.1:0-4618 GCA_045533555.1 Eubacteriales bacterium | reverse complement strand
CCGTATGCGGGAAATTATTCCGCAAAGCTTATTTATCACAAGAACAGGACCTCGGGCGGAAAGGTTGATATGTTCCTTGTCCCGGCCGATGCAGATGCCTCATCCATTGCGGCACTCACTGCAAACGCGGACAGAATATCGATGTTTGACAATGTAAATATCCGCTCTCCTGACGAAACGAATATTATGGATATCCAGACGGACCCCCGTAACATCAAGGTTTCAGAGGGCGGAGAATATTATCTCGTTTTCCACTGCACGGGAACGGACGGCACAAACTACGGTGCATTCCCTCATAAGCTTATCCTTGAGGGTGAAAACAAGTCGGATCGCGCAGTTATGTATTTGGATGCAACCGTCTCCGACAGGGAAATCAAAAAAGGCGAAACCTCGCAGATTTCAATCAGCGGCTGGATGACGGACGGAAACCCCATCCCGAAGGATGCCGCAGTGTCATACACACCGTCCGATGCAGACGTCGTCAGTGTTGATGACAACGGCAAAATTACGGCTCTCAAGGACGGAAGAACGGATATTGAAGTATCGCTTACATATTCGGATCTCAAGATGTCGAAGAAGGTTAAGATCATAGTCGATTCCTCCGAGAAGACGGGCTATAAGATCATATATAACCTCGGTGATACCGCAGGCAAAAACGTTAGCGCAAAGCCTGAGTTTGCAACTCATACCTATGAAGCAAGCAACGGCTTCTGGAAGTATCTTTCAAATTCCGTAAATCAGGCAGGTGTGGACTGGGCATTCGGATATGTCAACACAGGTTTCAGAGTAGCTCAGAACCGCTGGATGGCATTTGAGATTGAAGTTCCCCTTGCAGGAACATATTCAATGTATATGGAACACGGAGAAAACAAGAGCGGTTGCGATGTCGGCGTTTATGTTTCTCCTGCAGATGCCACAGATTCCGTCATAGAGGACGGTTATAAGGTCGGAAGCTACAACTGCGATAACGATGCGGTAGAAACAAACTTTACCACATATAAGGAAGAGCTTTCCTATGTCAGCAACGTAACGTTCCCGAAGGCGGGAAAATACCGCGTTGCATTCAGAACACCCAAGGGTGCAGACTATTCCGTTGTCGGTAATATTATTCTTGACGGCGGTGAAGGGCTTCTTCTCATGCGCGCCGATATGGATATTTCCGAAGGCGGAAAGGTCGAGCTTTCGGGAATCCTGAGTGACGGAAGCGCGGCTGATTTCAGCAGTGCAACAATAAAGCTTTCAAGCTCTGACAGCTCTGTTGCGGAAGCTCCCGAGAGCGGTTATGCGCTCAGACTCAAATCACTCGGAACAACAACGATAACCGCAGAAATCGAATACGGAGTATCAAAGCTTACAATATCGAAGGAATACACGGTAACAAAGCTTCCGATGCCGTTCTCAGGTGCTGATACGGAATATGTCTTCTATCAGAGAAGCGCCGAATGGGACAGCACGCAGAACCCCGTCCCGGGCTTTGAACCGTCAGACAGAATTGAGGACATCCGCGGAATCACATATAAATATACGGGTGTTGAAGGCGAAGGCAACTGGCAGTATAACTCAACGGGTCCGAATTGGATTCCGAAAAAAGCTCAGGTATTTATGTATTCCGGAAACGGCACTGCAGCAACGCATTACCTGCGCCTCCAGTGCCCGGCTGACGGGGACTGGGTTGCTCTTGATATAAAGGTTCCTGCGGCTGGAAGATATGTGGCTGAATATTCATATGCTGCTTTCAACCGTTCTGCATCAAAGAGCGATATTTATATCCTGCCAAAGAATGAGACTACCGACACGGCAGAAAAAATCAATGCACTTCTCACAAGTGAAAACGTGATTGCAAGTGTTGATTATCTCGATTCATCAATTGCTTCAAACGAGATAAGAGTCGCAAAGCTCGGAGACCTTGAATTTAAGCAGGCAGGCGAATATATCCTCGTTCATAAACGCAATGACGGTGGTCGCGGCGGTTATCTTTCGCCGAGAAAGCTCACACTTTACGGTGTAAACGGAATGTGTGATGCAGAAATAATTGTGGATAAAACGACTCTTAATTATAATGAAACGGCAAAGGTTGAGGTTTCGGCAATGCGCCTTGACGGCTCGGTTGTTATGCCCGATGATTACACAATTACACTTACATCCTCGGATTCGAGCATTGTTTCTGTTTCAACAGACGGAACGATAACAGCAAAGGGAGACGGAAAGGCAATAGTTTCTGTAACAGTTGTTGACAATGCAGGCAAGACTGCAACGGCAGAAGTGGAAATCACTGCAATTGATAATACAGGAATAAAGGAAGCTGTTTTTGAGGTTTTATCTCCGGTATATGTCGGTCAAAAAACAGAAACATCCCTTAATGTAATAATGAACAGCGGAAATGTTGTAGCTGTTCCGAATGAGTCGATTCAGTATTCATACGACACGGACGGAATTGCATCAATAGACGAGAACGGAAAGCTTTCGGGCATTGCTGTCGGATTTGTTGAAATCACAGCTTCAGCGGAGTGCAAGGGCGAACAGGTTTCAGCAAAGACAGTTGTTGAGGTTATTCTTGACGACAGAAAGAGCGAGCCGACATATTATACATATGAAATGCGCGAGGCAATCCTTGAGAATGTTGCAAAATATGATTGGGCAAAATCAAACGCAAAATCCGAAGCAAATTATGGCGATAAATATGTAGAACAGGCTGAATTTATTTATAACATATTGCCCGGTGAGGGTATCCCGAGAACTGTTCGCGTAGGACTCAAAACGGATCCTGAGCCATATGTATGCCGCTATTGCGATGCTGACCTTGACGGCGAATACGGCGGCGGAGGATTAAGCTCCGGATTTACAGTAAATATTTACAGCCGCCCGTGGAAGGTGCAGTGTCCCGGCTGTAAGAGACTGTTCCCGTCAAATGATTTCGAAAGCTTCTATGAGCTTGGACGCGACGGACAGGGCTATTTCGATGTAGACCGTGCGCGTCAGCTTCACCATGAAATGCTTTTCCATAAAGACGGAGAAGAATGCACCTGCGAAGCTCCCAAAGAAGAGTTTTCGGAAGAATGGTATGAATTCTATGGCTACGGAAACCCCGAAGGCTATTTGTACAATAAGCTTTATACAGAGCTTTACGATTCAAATGCAGAAAGCTATAACAAAGACCCGAGAACAGGCGAAGAAATTGTCGGTATGCGCTGGGGCGTTGACGATGGCTTCGGTTACAGACCGGGAAGAATGGTTTCCGAAACCTGCGAAGAGGTTCATACATATATAGCAAACTTTAATCTCGAGCTCCACGATACACTCATAGATGCGATTGTACATCTCTCAAGGGCATATCTGTTTACCGGTCTTATAAAATACGGACGTGCGGGCGTGATTATCGTTGACCGCCTTGCAGACCTTTATCCGAGCTATGATCTTGAAGCTATCGGGGGACCGAACTACACAAATAATGACGGTGGCAGCGGCCGTGGGAAAACGCACGGCAGAATTTCTGAATCGCAAAACGGACCGCATATTTCACTTGCGTGTGATGCTTTCTTCCCGGCACTTACCGATCCGCAGGTCATAAGCTTCCTTTCAAAAGAAGCTTATAAGCGCGGACTCGAAAATGATAAGTCAACTCCGGAAAAAATCTGGGACAACTGGGAGCGCGGCATTCTTGATGAAATCTATTATGCAACGCAGCGAAAACAGTTGGCAGGAAACTTCGGTATGGACCAGAATGCTCTTGCTTGTGTCGCAATAGTCCGCGACCGCGAGCCGCTCACAAGTGAAATAATAGAGTGGATTTATGCAACGAATACTTCAAACGAGTCGAATAAAGTAACCGGTGGAAATTTAATGTCTCAGCTTATTGACGTTGTAGACCGCGACGGAAATAACAACGAATCATCTCCGAGCTACAACGGAATTCTCGTTCAGAATTTGTATGTAGTTGCGCAGATTCTTTCAAACTATACGGGAAATCCGGAGTATAACCTTTATAATAACCCCAAATATGCTGAGCTCTTCGTCGGACTTATTCCGACACTTGCTACCGAAACAAAATCACTTGCGATAGGCGATGGCGGTAGTGTGGCACATACAAAGGCGTTCGGATATCTCAACTACTGGTACGATACGTTTGATAAGATGAAGGATACAGAATACGGTCCGAAGATTGCAAATTATATCTATATGCGAAACGGATTTACCGTAGACGGTCTTAACTATGGTATATATGCAAAGAATCCCGAACGTATCCAAAAGGAAATACTCGAAAGAATCGATCCTGAATACAGGCAGGAAAGCACCAATATGACGGGCTACGGCCTTGCAATACTCCGTGACGGAATGAAATCAAAGGATGCAACTATGCAGACCGAGTACAACTCATTGCGTGATACCTGGATATATTTCGGCGGAGGAACAAGCCATAAGCACAGGGATACATTGGAAATCGGTATGGATGCGTTTGGTATTGACATCGCCCCCGATTTTGGTGAGCCTGAGCAGAAAACACAGCAGCCTAACCGCCTCCAGTGGGTAAGTACAACGATTTCTCACAATACTGTTCTTGTGAACGAGAAGGAACAGGACAAGATAGCGGTTGCGGCTACGCCGATTCACTTTGATGATT
>JAZSHZ010000230.1:0-12106 GCA_045533555.1 Eubacteriales bacterium | reverse complement strand
CGCGCGGTAAGATTATCGGCTCGATTTGGGAAACATATATCGTAAACTATGCAACGGTATCTTATGATGCATTCTTCCCGATGTATGATGATCCGCAGGTTATAAAGTTCCTCACGGAAAAAGCAATCGAATATGGTTACGAGGATAAGCTTGTTGAAAATGAAAACGGAGAGAAGACCGTAACAGGCGAGACCCTCCGTCAGAATTTCGAAAAGAACTATCTGCTTGAAGCATTCAAGGCAGTCAAGGAATCCAACTGCCGCGGAAACTTCGGTTCACATCAGGCATCCCTTGCATACACTGCAGTTGTTATGGATACCGAACCGTATACAAATGAGATGATGGATTGGCTGTTCACAAACGGAACAATGACGGTCACATCAAACACAGGCGGTAATATAAGTGAAAGACTTGTTAACCAGGTATCGCGTGACGGTCAGGGCAACGAATCGGCTCCGGGCTATAACAGAATATGGGTGACAGAGCTTTCTGCAATCGCGGACACGCTTGGAAGATATGACGGATATAAGGGAATGGATCTCTATGGCAATCCGAAATATCTCGGAATGATAAAATCATATGCTCCGCTCACTCTTGTAAGACGAGGCCTTGCGGGCATCGGTGACAGCGGCGCATACGGCGTGTTCTCAATGCTTCCCGATGATGACAGCGTTATGATAAATGCATTCAAGTATACGAAGGATCCCGAAATTGCACAGCACTTCTACCTTATGAAGGGCGGAAACTTTGAAGGACTCCACTATGACATATTCACAAAGAATCCCGAAGACCTCGGTAAGGATATAAAGAAGGTAATTGATGAGCACGGCGAGTATGACTATGACAAGAGCTCGATGCTCACAGGCTATGGCTTCGGTGCTCTCCGAGCGGGAACGCTGCACGAATCCATCGGAAGCAACATCATTAAGGATACTCAGCGCGACTTCTGGTTGTATTTCGGCGGTGCGCTTTCACACTCGCATGCAGATGACTTGAACCTCGGTGTTGAAGCATACGGTGTCTCGATGACCTCCGACCTCGGATATCCGGAAAATGCAAACGATACGGACAGAAACCGTTCGCAGTGGCAGAATGTAACAATCGCACATAACACGGTTGTTGTAAATGAAAGCTCATCATCCTCAACTGCAGAGCCGCAGAAGCCTCTCCACTTTGATGCAAAGGATATGCGCGTCAAGGTTATGGATGTTGATTCCTCCGGTTCATATGCGGCAACGGATGAATACAGAAGAACGATCGTTATGGTCGATTATGACAGTGATATATCCTATGGAATTGACTTCTTCAAGGTTCTCGGCGGAAGTGACCACATCTATTCCTTCCACCCGATGAGCATTGAGACGCCCGAGCATTCGGATAACCTTTCGTTTGTAACGCAGCAGACAGGTACATATGCAGGTGCAGATGTACCGTTCGGACCTGACCCCGATTCCGTCGGTGAAAATGCAGGCGTTTCAAACACAAATGTAACAACCAAATATCCCAAGGGCTATACATGGCTCTTCAACATCAAGAAGGCAGAAAAGCCCGAGGTGCGCGATTTCTGGCTCGATTATAAGATTGAAGACAGAGAAAAGCTTTCAAAGAACGGAAAGCTTGATATGCATCTCCGTCTCACAATGGTAAATGATTTTGAGCCCGATGAAGTAACTCTTGCAAACGGTATGCCTCCGAGAAAATCGGAAGACACCGAGCATATGGAATATATGCTTGTCCGCCGCAAGGGAACAAACCTCGACACGCTCTTCACAACGGTAATTGAGCCGTATAACGGTTCACGTTATATCAAGTCGATTGAAAGCGTTCCGGTAAATGTCGTTGACGGAACACCGGGAACTTATGACAGCGCAAAGGCAGTCAAGGTTGAGCTTTCTGACGGAAGATGCGACTATGTCGTATATGCGCAGAACAATGAAGTAACCTACAACGTCGGAGACATATTTGAATTCCGCGGCTTTGTCGGAGTATATACCGTCAATGCCGATGGCGAGAATATCTACACATATGTAAACGACGGTGACAAGATTGGTGAAGTCGAAAATCTCGATGCGGCAATCGAAGGAAAGGTCACGGACTTCACTCGTGAGCTTGAGCTTGATAACTACATCTGGATTGAGCTTGACCGCGAGATAACTGATGCAAGCATCCTTGTCGACAGAATGATAAATGTCGAGCATAACGGAGAAGGCAACTCCTCATATATAATAAAGAGTGCAGAGCTTCTTGACCTGACGCATGTAAAGCTCGGTCTCGGCTATGTAACGCCGATCGATTCTTATGTCGACTACACGGATATGGAGCTTGGCTATAAGTATGATGTCGCGGTTGGTGCATCTTTTGAGATCCCGATGTCCTATGAAAACAACAATGCTCCGATATTTGATGAGCTCCCCGATGAGATCACAACGAGTGCGGGAAGCTCGGTTTCAATAAGAATAAGCGCAACCGCGGCAGACGAAGAGAAGGTTTCGTATCGCGCGAGAGTGCTTCCGCGCGGCGCAAGCTTTGATGAGGAGAGCGGAGTCTTCACATGGAAGCCGGATAGCTCTCAGCTCGGCAAAAATCTCGTTGCGGTTGATGCGATAGATGAATCGGGCAGAACGTCAACGCGCTATTTCACCATTGAGGTCTATGGTTCAACCACAGGCGGTGGTGGTGGAAGCTCCGGCGCACCGTCCACACCGGGAACGAGCACACCGACCATCCCCGCAACAAAGCCGGAGGATAAGGATGATTCAACGTCCTCCACAGACAATGTAGATAAAACTCCCTCAGTCGGCGATGCCGACAGCTCCCTCGGAGAGGGAGCCGGAAACACCCGCTTCATCGACCTTGGAAACCATGCTTGGGCGGCTGACGCTATCAATGCTCTTGCAGATGAAGGAATCATAAAGGGAACAAGTGAGAACACGTTCTCACCCGCAGCTAACATCACAAGAGCTGACTTCGCAGTTCTCCTTGTCCGTGCATTCAAACTCGCATCCGAGAACAGCGAAAACTTTGCAGACGTAAGTTCTTCCGACTACTTCGCAAAAGAGCTTGCGACAGCTCGAAACACAGGTCTTGTAAATGGTATCGGCGAGAATAAGTTTGCACCTAGAAACAACATCACCCGTCAGGATATGATGGTAATCGTTTACAGAGCACTTGCGGGAATGGAAAAAATCAATGTAGGGGACGGCGTCCTCGACGTCCCGCAAGCTCCCGACTTCAATCAAGTCGCAGACTACGCCCGCGACGCAGTCTCCGCCCTCGTCAATGCAAAGCTGATAAGCGGCAAAAACGGTCTCATCGACCCGACGGCAAACACAACACGTGCAGAAGTCGCGGTTCTCATAGAGAGAATCCTTGACTACATAAAATAAAGTAAATAGCATAAAAAACGGGGGAGCTCTGCTCCCCCAATGATCCCTAAAAGGAGGAATATGTCATGAAGAAAATATTGTCTTTTATTCTTGCAGTGGCAATGCTCATCGGGCTTCTTCCGGGCATTTCGATTGCAGGAGCGGAAGACCTGCAAACGCTGACATATATGTTTGATGCAAATGCGATTGCAGATGAATCGATAATAAGCTCAAACAGTGTTCAGGCAAATCTCGTTACGGATGCATCCAAGTTTAAGTCGGATGTTACCGGAATATGGACATTTTATGCAAATGTCGGTTTCAGAACGGCTGCATTGTATAAGGGCGGTGCGCAGATGCGTGTTGACCCTGCAAATATCAAGGCAAACGGCTTGGTTCTCAAGACGAGCTTTGAAAAAGAAGCAAGCTATGAAACAACGATTTTGTTCAATAAGAGCACGGCAAACGGCAGAACAAATGTCTATTTCGTGCCCGTTGCATATGCAACCGAAAAAGCATGGGATATGACAACTGCGGATGGCATCAATGCCGCAATCGCAGACAGTGCGAATGCTGCATCTCCCGTTGAGTTTGCAGTATCCGTCGATATGCACCAGGATGCGTCTGATGCAAGTCCTTTTAGCGGAAATAAAATTGATGTCACGGCGGGGGAATATTATATCATCCTCAATGTCACCGATGATTCGGTAAAAGGCGCAAGCGACAGATATTTCACGATGATTTCATCTCTCAGACTTGTTGAGACTGAGGGCGAAGCGGAGCTCGTTGAAAGTCCGAAATACGTTTTCACGACAAAGACCTTCGGGCAGTCGGCAACCTTCGCTGCGGGACTTTCTCTCGGATACGCTTTTGACAAAACTGTTTCTTCGGGCGTATTCTCATATGTATCCGCACCGAACATCAAAACCGCAAACTTTATGAGCGGAGGTCTTTCATTCTACACGGCAAACTATACGCCGAACAAGGACAATGCGATTGTCTTAAAGCTTAAGGTCGATATGGACGGCTCATATAAGCCTGCGATTACATATTCAAAGCAAGCATATCAGGGGCTTCTTGATATGTATCTTGTGAAGGCGGATTATGCCGCAACAAAAGGCTGGAATACCTTCAGCAATGATTCAATTGCCTCAAAGATAAGCGAGATGGATGCAGAAAGCTCCATGACGGATCCTGCGGCAAACGTAAAGCACGTTGCGTCCGTTGACCAGAATACAAATGCATCCGCAAATGCGACAAACAAGGTTGCGGAAAAAATTGACCTCACTGCAGGTGAATATTATCTCTATCTCACGATAAGCAAGGGCGAATGCGATAACACGGTTCACACAAACCCGAGAATGTACGGACATCTTGAAACTCTCAAGCTCACAAAGCTTGAAGAGGAAGTGCCGGGTGTCGAGACAGATACCTTCGCATTCAACTTCTATAAGGGTGGAAGAAGCGGATCAACGGCAAATTGGCTCGAGAATATTTCCTGCACGGGTGAGCTTGGTGCTGCAGATGCGGTATATTCAATCTATCCGAATGAGGAATATGCATCCTATCCGACAACGGGCGGAGCAGGAGATATGTGGGCATTTGTCGGCTCAACGTTTGCAAACGGTTGGGGCAGAATAAATGCAACAAGTAAGGTTGGTGCGCATATTGACTTCACATCATATCTTGCCGCCGGTGCACGTGCGGCAGACGAATGGATTGCATTCAAGTTCAAAGCTCCCGCAACGACAAAATATAAGCTTGATGCATTGAATGCATATAAATACAAAAATGCAAGTGCCGATGTTGAGTTTTATATTCTTCCCTATGAGGGAAATATAAAGACAACACTCTCAGACAGCGCAACCTACGGAACCGCAAGCGTATATACTGCGGTAAGTGAAGGTAAAACATATTATTACGGTCTTAAAGTGGGCGCAAAGACATTTACTCAGCTCGGAATTTCCGAAGATTTCCGCGTTGCAACGACAAATCTCTATACTGCGACCGCAGTAACGGAGGATGCGATGCTTGAAAATATCGTACCATTTGAGCTTAAGAAGAATAATGAATATCTTCTCATTGTCCGCTCAAAGAGCAAGGGCGCTCCGACGATCAAAACGCTTACCTTTGAATATGAAGTTCCGCCGGCACCGGTGTTTGATGAGCTTCAGGCAGATTTCGGAACTCCCGACCTCGGAGCAAAGCTTGTTCCTTCCGTAAAATGGCTTGCAGAGGGCGAGGAATTCGAAGCTAAAGACGGCGTGGTCTCATTTGAGCTTATAAAGAATGATGACGGCGCAGTTCTTGAAACCGAGGATGCTTTCTATAGCATTAAGGAAGGAAGGGCAACCTTCAGAGTAAGCGGAACCTTTAAAGAAATAACAAAGACCTGTGACGTTGAAGTTGAAATTGTTAAAGACGATTCATGGGCAGGCGAGGATGCATCATATAAATTCTATCAGGGTGCATACGGAAATGAAGCATACGGTGTGACAGTATCAGGTGCAACTTCAGGAAAACTTCTCTCCAAAGAAGACTTTATGAGAAACTCCGCGCTTGAATACGGCGCAGAGAGAGCATGGGCATTCGTTGCGGCAAAGGCAAGCCGTCCGAACAGTGGCGGAACATACTTTGCGCAGCATAAGATGTATATGGATTTCTCCGGTAATGCGGGAGACTGGACCGCACTCAAGGTCAAAGTTCCGAAGCCCGGAAAATATACAATCGATATTTCTGCATATGTCTATAAAAACGGCGGTCTTGCAAAAATCTATATGCTTCCGTTTGATGCAGCGACAATGACCTATGACGAACTCGCTGCAAATATTTCAAAATATATGACCAATGCAAACCTCGTGGCACAGGCAGACACGGAAGGTACTGCGGCGGTAAACAAAGCAATCCCCGGCGCAGGACAAATTGACATAAGTGCAGAGCTTGACTGGTCAAACGGTTATGTCGAATATCTTATGATAGTCGAGTCGGCAAGAAATGCAAACAACAAATATATTGTTATGCCTTATTCGATTGATCTTGTCGGACATCCGTCACTTGCGGATGCAGAGCTTGATTTATCCGAAGGAATAATCGGTGTCGGCGAAAAAACAGAGATCGAATCGGTCATCGGAAAGAACTCTATGGGCAATGTCATTGATATCCCGAATGCATATATCGAGCATAAGGTGGCAGAAGGCTCCGAGGATATAATTGAGCTTGACGGAACAACAGTTACCGCAAAGGCGGAGGGAACGGGTGTCATCGAGACTCTCGTAATCTTCAGCGGAAGCATTGTGAGAGCAAAGACAGATGTCAAGGTTGACGATTCGATAGGAGTTGTCAAAGCATATATCTATAATGAAAAAGAATATAAGGTTGGCGATGAGATAAGCCTCATTTCCAGACTTGAGCTTAAAAACAAAAAGATAGTAACAGGCGGCGAGATCGTCGCATATGAAGTTGTAAGCTCCGAGCCCGAAGGCGTTGTCACGGTTTCCGAAGACGGAAAGGTTGCAAAGGTCGCAAAGGAAGGAAAGGCAACTCTCAAAGCAAAAGTTATGGCTCGCGGCAATATAATCGAAAGCGACACCGAGGAAATCACTGCAAATGAAGTGGCATATCCTGCAAACTTCATGATCGATTTCCGCAAGGGTGCATATGAAGGCGATACCTACTCAAAGGTCAATCAGATGACCGAATACAGCCCCGTACGCAACTGGGTATTCCATAGCTTCGTTGAAGCAAACCCGTCCTATTCAAACGTAAGCCTTGATACGGCGGGAACGTTTGCTCAGTTCGTCTGGAACAGCTCGGTTGTAAGTAAGGGCAACGGATATCTTGCATTCAAGGCAATGTTTTCTGAAGCGGGCACATATACGGTCGATACCGTAGGTTACAGCAGAAACCGCGCCGCTTGCCTTGAAATGTATCTTATTCCGACATCGGTTGAAGACGGAAAAACGATACTTTCAAAGCTTAAAAAGGATAGCGAATACTATTTCGGAATGGCAGATTGCTACCGCGAAGCGGCATCGTATGATGAGTTGACAAGCTTCGGTGCAAAGCAAATTACGGAGACGGGAGAATATTTTGTCGTATTCAAACCGGTTCCGGGTAAAGCGAATGAGGCACAGAGCAGCTTCGGCGATGCATGGTATCCGCTCTATGTTTCCTTCACAAACGGAAATGCAATGTCATCGGTAACGCTTTCTTATGAAAAGACCTCGCTCGTTATCGGAGAAGAGGCGCTTCCGACGATTCAGCTCTTTGACGGAAGCGGAGAGCTTCTCGATAAGGAAGCTGAAGAGATAATATGGAAATCCTCGGATACATCCGTTGCAACAGTTTCGGAGGATGGAACTGTTGTTGCAGTCGGAGAAGGAAATGCAAAGATTTCCGCGATTGTCACAAGCGACGGAAGAACTTTCACTGCAACGTTTGATATCGCGGTTGAGGATACATCGGGTGTAAATACCGAAAGAGGTCTTCTCATCAGCGGACAGAACAGTATGTATGTCTATGAAAGTGCAATCTTCGGAGTTACTGCCGAGATGAACAGCGGAAGAGTTGTAACCGTTCCTGCAGAGTTTATCACATGGGCGGTCGACGGTGAAGAAGGCGTCCTTGAGCTTGGCGAAGCAGGAAGAATAACTGCGAAAAAGCTCGGAAACGTGACACTTCGTGCATCCGTTGATCCGGAGTGGCTTGAGAATAAGGGAATTGCAGGCATGGAAGTCAAGCCTGCGGATATCGAAGTTGTCTGGGATGCAACCGTAAATCCCGCAATCTTCACGCTCCACGAGCGCGAGAACGTCAAGAAAAATGCTTCCCGCTATGCGTGGGCACGCGATAAGGTTAAAGCTGCAAAAGCAACAGCAGATAAGTATGTTGACATTGTCGATAAGATTTATGATATGACCGTTCCGGAAGGACTTCCGAGATATTACCATGTCGGCCATAAATATGATCCGCTAAAGTTCTATTGCCGTTATTGCGGATGCAACATCGGTCTTGAATACGGTTCATACGGTTGGGCGATGAATCCGCTCAGCAGTGAGTGGAAGATTTCATGCCCCGATTGCAAACGTGAGTTCCCGTCAAATGATTTCGCATCTTTCTACAAGCTTGGTCTTACCGAGAGCGGAAGCTGGAATTATGAGCAGGCTCTTCGCCTCCATCACGAAAAGTTCGTCTGCGAAAACGGTGCGGATTGCACATGCGAAAATGCTCCGCATCCGACAGAAGATCGCATGACGGAAAAGTGGATCGAATACTATGGCTTCGGCAAAGGCTTCCTCGCAAACGAGTCATATAGCGAGATGGACAAAAAACTCGGCGTCATCGGCTGGGGAGTTGACGATTCACTTGGTTACAGACAGCCGTATATCTCTCGCGAAAAGGCTGCAGAGATTGCAGGACCGGATGGAGATATAAACAGTGTTCCGGGATATGATGCGCGCTACTATCAGGGAGCTGACGGATATGCATATTATAAGGACGGCGCAACAACGGGACCCGTTCAGCATGCATACATTGCATACTATGTCCACGAGGCGATCTGGTACGGAGCGGGCGGACACGCGAACGGATATATCTTGAAGCGTGCCCTCAATGCACTCAAGGAAGCTTTCGTCTATACGGGCGAAGCCAAATACGGACGCGCAGGCGCGATCCTTCTCGATAAGATTGCTGATGTATACCCCGGTTTTGAATGGTATCAGTGGGCGACATGGCGCGGCGACTCCTATCGCGGCAAAGAGGTTGACCCGGTTTGGACGACAGGTATGGCAACAATGTATGCCGAGGCGTTTGATTCCTTCCTCCCGATTTACAATGACCCGTATGTTGTCGAATATCTCTCCAAGAAATCTCCGAGATATGAAGTCGCAGAGGACGGAAACTGGAAACGCGATGAAAACGGAGAGCTTATTCCGGTCAATATGAAGGATAGCCCGGGTGCACTTCGTAAGCACGTTGAGGACAATATCCTCCTTGAGATTTTTGATGCAACGCGAAAAGGAAAAATCTGGGGTAACTTCGGTATGCATCAGAAGGCGGTTGCATCTGCGGCACTCGCTCTCAACAGACTCCCCGAAACGGGAGAGATGCTTGATTGGATAATGCGCGACGGTACCGGCTATAACACAGGCCCCGAGAAAGCAGAGCTTATCAAGGGCGGCTACGTTATGACTCAGCTCATAAATCAGGTTGACCGCGATGGCCACGGTAACGAAAATGCTCCGGGTTACAACAACGGTTGGGTAAACAACATAAGCTCGGTTGCAGAGCTTCTCGCAGGATATGAGCTTTATCCTTCGGCAGACCTTTATAAGAATCCGAAATTCCTCAAGATGTTCCTTGCTCAGGCAAGACTTACTCTCGGCGGATATTATGCGGCGCAGACGGGTGACTCCGGCGCTGTCGGAAGCACGGGTATCGTCTTCGGCTTCCAGCCGAGCATAACACTTTATCAGATAACAAAGGATCGCGAGCTTGCTCGTGCGATCTATATGGCAAAGGATACAAAGGGTGAAATCCGCGGAACGATATATGATGATGAGCCGGAAATTGAAGAGGAAATCAAGAAAATCGTCGAAGAAGACGGAATCTATTCTCTCACGAGTGATATGATGGCGGGCTATGGCTTTGCCGCACTCCGAGCAGGTGCATATTATGATTCCGCAAGCGCGATTACACGCGATGACACGAACCGCGACTTTGCAGTTTACTTCGGCGCAAACAACGGTCACGGCCATGCAGATAATCTCAACCTTTATATGTCGGCATTCGGTCTTAACATCGCACCTGACCTTGGTTATCCCGAGCAGACGGGTAGCCAGCCGAACCGTCTTGAATGGGTAGGTGCAACGATTTCACATAATACGGTTATTGTTGATGAAGAGACGCAGTATGAACAGGGAAGCACGGGAATGCCTTATCATTTCGATGATTCGGGAAGAGTCAAGCTCCTTGATGTTGCAGGTCCGCACGTATATTCGCAGACGGATGAATATCGCAGAACGGTATTTATGATTGAAGCGAGCGACGATATTTCCTATGGTGTAGACTTCTTCCACATCAAGGGTGGAGATGACCATCTCTACAGCTTCCACAGCCAGTCTGATGAACTTTCGGCGGTTTCGGGTCTTGACGGACTTGAAGTAACCCCGATGTATAAGGATGAAGACGGAAACCTCTATGGAACGTATGCAGGTGCAGATGTCAAATACGGCGCGGATCCGGGCGGAGTAAATTCGGGAGTATATCCGAACGGTTACACGTGGCTTAGAAACGTCAGAACATATAATTCCATCGACAAGGATATCTCCGTTGAGTTCAATGTTAAGGACTGGAGAAACGTTATGGAAAAAAATCGTGACGTTCGACTCCGCCTCACAATGCTCAATGATGAACCTTTGAGTGAGGTAACGTTTGCATCGGCGCTTCCGCCACAGACGGCAAACAACAAGCAGATAGGAGAGCTTGATTATCTCCTTGCAAGAAGAAAGGGCAAGGACCTCGACACTGTCTTCACAACGGTTCTTGAACCGTATGAAGCAGGAAACAAGTACATCGAGAAGATTGAAAAGCTTCCGATGGAAAGAGCTGAAGGTCAGAAACCGGGTCTCAATGATGCATACGGTGCGATCAGCGTAACTCTCAAGAACGGCAGACGCGATATCATCATTTATGCAACTAACAACAAGGTTGAGTATAATGTCGGTGAGAACATAGTTTTCCGAGGATTCGCAGGCGTTATGACGCTTGAGAAGGTCGATGGAGAGGAAAAGATTATCTACAAATATCTCAACGACGGCGAGATTCTCAGATTTGCAGACGATGAAGAGTCCGAAACAGCTCTTGCGGCATACACGGGCAAGGTAAAGTCATTCACGCGCGACTTCTCAACGAAGAACAGCATTACCTATACACCGACTGCAGGTGAAGAGGTTGACGTTGCATCTCTTGTAGGAAAATACGTCTATATCACAAATGACGGAGCAGAAAATGCAACTTATAAGATTTTTGGTGCAGAAAAGAGCGGCGATGATATCGTTCTCGATATCGGAGACGTAACTCTCATCAGAAGCTTTGTTGATCCGGGCAATATGGACCGCGGCTATAACTATAATATCGGAGTTTCTCATAAGCTCCGCATCCCGATGCCTGCAACGGTTGACAGTTCACCTGTCTTCGAAGCAGTGTCGGATTATTCGGCAACAGTCGGCGGAACAATAAGAATTCCGATTAATGTCACAAGCCCCGTAGAAAAGGAAATTACTCTCATCGGAACGAGCCTGCCTCGCGGTATGACAATCAGTGAGGACAGAAAGAGCCTCACCTGGAAGCCTGATTCTTCGCAGGTAGGCAAGAACCACGTTGCAATTACTGCAACCGACGGAACACTTGCAACAACAGTCCACTTCACGGTTGAGGTATTCGGTTCGACAACCGGTGGCGCAGGCGGAACATCCGCACCGTCAACACCGGGAACAAGCACGCCGACTATCCCCGCAACAAAGCCGGAGGATAAGGATAATTCAACGTCCTCCACCGACAATGTAGATAAAACTCCCTCAGTCGGCGATGCCGACAGCTCCCTCGGAGAGGGAGCCGAAAACGTCCGCTTCATCGACCTCGGTGCTCACGCATGGGCGGCTGATGCTATCAATGCTCTTGCAGACGAAGGAATCATAAAGGGAACAAGCGAGAAGACATTCTCACCCGCAGCTAACATAACA
>JAZSHZ010000095.1:0-15874 GCA_045533555.1 Eubacteriales bacterium | reverse complement strand
TGCGGGACGTCGAGGACGCCGTCCCCTACATCAAGCTTGTTCATTGAATTCATTGCTCTGTAAACTATCACCATCATATCCTGACGGGTGATGTTGTTTCTCGGTGCGAATTTATTTTCGCCAATTCCGTTTACGAGACCCGTATTTCTTGCTATTGCAAGCTCTTTTGCGAAGTAGTCGGAATCAAGTACATCTGCGAAGTTTTCAGTATTCTCGCTCGAAAGCTCAAATGCACGTACAAGAAGAATTGCAAAGTCGGCTCTTGTGATGTTAGCCGCGGGTGAGAATGTGTTCTCGCTTGTTCCCTTTATGATGCCCTCATCTGCAAGAGCATTGATAGCGTCTGCCGCCCAGACATGATTTCCGAGATCGATGAAGCGGACGTTTTCGGCTCCCTCGCCGAGGGAGCTGTCGGCATCGCCGACTGAGGGAGTTTTATCTACATTGTCTGTGGAGGACGAAGTATTGTCCTTATCACTCGGTGTTGCGGGGATTGTCGGTTTATCTGCCGGTGCGCTTGAGCCGCCACCGCCGCCTGCACCACCACCGGTTGCACCATAGACGGAGACTATGAAGTGGATTGTATCGCTGAGAGCTCCATCGTTTACCGTAAGCGCAATATGGTTATCGCCAACCTGCGACGAATTCGGAGTCCAGATGAGCGCCATAAGTTCTTCATCAAATATCATTCCTCGCGGAAGCTTTGATGTATCGAAGCTGAGTTCTTTTCCACTTTCATTTATTACTTTGATCGGAACTCTTATCTCGCTGCCTGCTGTTGCGGTTACTTCACCAATCTGTTCAAATGCCGGTGCGATCGTCTGCGATGTTGAGAGCGGAATATCAAAGGCTGCTCCGTTTGCGATATTGTAAATATATCCGGCATCTCTGTTATTGTCATCAGCAAAGCTTCTTATGAGAGTTACGTCACCGATACCGATTTTTGCGGTATTTCCATCGATGCTTGCACTTTCAATATAGTACGAACCATTAAGTGCACCATCGTTTTCAATGTTGATTATTTTTCCGATAAGGTCTGCTGCTTCTACCGGAGCATCAATCGTTACATCAATATAGTTTTCTTCGGAAAGCTCATCCGTAAACGAAACGACTGTACCTGTTACACTTGCTGCTTCCTGAGTTACTTCACCAAGCTGTGTTCCGTCAAGGAGATATGTTCTTACCGTATTGCCTTCAGAATCAACGGTGTAAACACCAATTGTTCCTGCAAAGTCAAACTTTCCGTCAATTGTATATGTTACAGATTTGTTTGCCGCATATATGACGTAATCAATTCTTCCGTTTACAAGCTCGACCTTTACAGCCGCACAAGGTTCACTCGCAATCATCGCGGCACCATCTTTACGTGAAACCGAAACGCGTTCAAGGCTTGCAACCGAGCTGCTTCCGATATACGGCTCAAGTACTGTTGTAAAGAGTGTGTCAAGATCCTTACCCGTTCTCTTTGCAAGTACATACTTGAGGGATTCCGGGTTTGTTCCGTACTTCGGCGGATGACCGTCTGCAAGTGTTACATCCGCAAGTTCAAAATCATTGAGCATTGTCATCTTAAGATGCCAATCCTGCGGAGTAAGAAGCTTGTAGTAATCCATCATCTTGAAGTCTGCAGTAAACTCACCCGTTCCCGGATTGATTGCGCGCTGAACATTATCGAGCCAATTATATCCGCCGTTCTTCTTGTAGTTCGTCGTTTCACCGAGGGGAACACCTGCGCCCGCATATGTTCCAAGCGGCTGGTTGATAAGCTCGACTCCGCTTACAGTCGCATCAATCGACTGAGAATGGAAGCTGTATACGTGCTCATATCCGCCAACAACTCTGAAGAAGTCTATTGCATAGGAAACCGAATCGTCAACATCAACCGTTACAAGTGTTCTGCGATAAGTTGATACATCCTTCGGATATGCATGCGGTGCGTCAATGTCAATTACCTTTACTGCGCCGGCAGCGTCAAAGTGGAGCGGATTTCCCGGTACTTTTGTACTTGCCTGACACGATTCGTTTACAACAACAGTATTATGCGAGATGGTTCCTGCAACCCACTGATTTCTTACTCCGGCATTTGAACCACCCGTTTCAGCCGGATATCCGAGGTCAGGCGCCATGTTGAGACCAAATGCATCAATACCGAGGTTGAGCATATCGTTGTGCTTATGGCTCTTTGCTCCGCCAAAGTAAATCCACCAGTCACGGAGCGTGTTTTCTCTTGTTGCAGAAGTTACCTCCTTGTAACGTTTACCGTCACGAAGTACTGCAAGTCCGAAGCCCGTAAGCATCATACTCTTTGAAATATCAAGTTCACCGTACTCATTGATTACCTGTTCTATCTCTTTTTCAATGCTTTCCGGATTCTTCGTGAATATATTGTATTTGAGTCCCTTAGCTGAGTTGTTGTTTGAATAGTAAAGAATCTGTGCAAACAAAGGAAGCTTTGTCTGCTTATATCCGGCAAGAGCAACGTCTGTTGTAAAGCTGAAATTAACGCCTGCAGTTCCTCCGTTGTCACCGATGTTTGCGGCATGCGCTCCTGCCATGAGGAATGGGTACTGCATCTGCATCATCTTGATAAACTTAGGATTCTTATAGACATTGTCAGCATCCTCAAGCTCTGTGTAGTCTGCAAGTACATCAGCCATTGCGATAAGGTTGCTTGCCCAGCCCTGGTTGTATCCGATTGAAGATTCCGTACCGTAGCCGTCGCGATCAACCGTTGATATTATCTGCGGAATGACATTTCCTCCCGTCGTTCTTCCAAACGACTTCTCGCCTGCCTGCATAATAAAGTCAATGATTTCCTGTGACTTCTCTTCTCTGTCAAGAACAACAGCTGCAACAGCAAGAGTGTTCTGATCCATACCGAAGTTTCCGTCAATTCTGCCATTCTTTACATTTTCGTATACTCTTTCAAGAACATTTGTTTCAATATTCTGTCTGATATGTTCTCCGCTTGTCTTTGTGTTATCAAGTCCATACGTTGCAGCCTTTTCCGAGATGTACTTTATTACCTGAGGATCATCATACATCGGGAAGAATGCATCGTATGAAGTCATAAAGTCGCGCATAAGGCCAACGGATTCCCAGATACTTCCGATAACGGAGCCGAGTCCGTCGCCGCCGTGAGAGTTCTGGTATTTCTGGTTGTACGGATAAAGATCGTAATCGGGATAGAAATCTGCAAATCGGTCGAGAAGGATTGCTCCTGCTCTGCCGTACTTTTCATCGCCCGTGTAGATGTACGCATCACGGAATGCGGTGAGTGCCTGTCTTACGGCAGGCTCGCTCTTTGATGTATCAAGGGTAAACCAAATACCCGTATGCGAGAAGCAAGCGATATATGTGTGCATTTCCTTGACACCGTTTGCATACGTTCTGCCGGTGTTATAACCGAAGCCATCATCAACGCCCCAGACATCCGCGGGGTTTTCGAGCTCATAATCAATATCCCAGCCGTGTGTTATCGGAGTCTTCTTCCATGGGTCGAGACCTGTGTCGCGAAGCTCGGGATAGAGATCGTTTCTGAGATATCCATAGCCATAGGTCTTTCCATCAAACATTTCCGCATGCTTTTCAAGCGCAAGTTCGCGGCTGAATTCGCCCTTCTCGTTGAGACCGAGCTCATAGAACTTTGCGAAGTCATTTGACGGGAATCTTCTCTGACAGTTCGGGCACTGCACCTTCCACGGCTGTGTAAGCGCGTTGGTCTTCCACGGATACTGACCGTAACCCATGACATAGTATCCGCAATAGCGGCAGTATCCGACCTCGGGATCGCTGAGGAAGCCTGTTGCATAGGAACGCGGAATTCCTTCGGAGTGAATAAGCTTATAGACACTCTCCATATAGGGAAGATATTTATCCGCAAGCTTCACTGCCGAATCCTTCGTGCTCTTTGCCCAGGAATATTTTGCAATATTCTCGCGCGCCGCTTCAACCTTTTCGTCCGTATAGTATGTTCTTGCGGCCTTGCCGTCACGGACGGACATCTCAAGCTCTCCGACTCGCGTTACACCGTTGATTGTGACTGTAACGGTAACTGTCGAATAACCCTTGGAAACGGGGGTCATAAAGCCGGTTTCCGAAATCTCAAGGATATCTGTGTTGCTGCTTTCAAACGAGATGGTTGCCGCGCTCATATCCATAGCCTTATCCCTGTTGTCAAGCGCGCGGACGTTGATTTCAAATCCACCTGCACCGAGCTTCATAACATGGGACGGAACACCGAGGTTTACCTTTGCAAATCCATCCCCCTTGACCTCTATCGGGACGACGGTTTCCTTCGTAACTCCACTGAGAGTTGCCGAGACGGTTATTCCGACCTCTCCGGGATTTTTTGCATATATTGCTCCATTATTGAAGTTGATTGCGGAATTTTCCGGGACATTATAGCTTATCGCAAGGTTATCAAGTGAAATTTCTCTTCCGCTGTCAAGGAAAGCAAACAATTCAAGCTCTGCTCTCTCTCCGCTATACAAGGAATATCCTCCGCTGAGCGAACGGATTTCCGCAAGCTTTTCCTCCGTTACTGAAACGGTGACCTTGTTTGACATTTCTTTTCCATATACCTTTGCGGTAACCGTTATCTCCGCTTCGCCAACGCTCTTTGCGACGAGCTTGCCGTTTTCATACGCGATCACATTGGGTTCGCTGCTCGTTATCGTGAGATAGGATTCAGTATCTTCCTTATTGCCGTGGCGGAGACCGAATCTGAATGCTTTGTTGTTTGACATCATCGCCGTTGCGGATATCTTTCCGCTCTCACCTACCGCAAAGCTCGTCTTTTCAACATCGAGCTTAACTTCACTGATCGCTACCTCGCTATCGACTATATCAAGCTTGAGATATGCAGGATACTGGTTTGTTGACCAGGACTCACCGCCCTTTTCCATCGTTCTGATTGTGAATGTATGGATTCCGCGCGTGAGATACATTGAGTTAAGCTCTGCGACAGGTCCGTTTGCAGTGTTGTTTCCGGCGTCATAGAAGCAATAATCTCCGATGAATGTACCGTCCATATAGAGATTTGCAACACCTGCGCCCGATGCAAACTGACCGCCCATGAATTCCATATCATAATATCCGTCGTAATTTACAAAGATATCAATTGCCGTGTCAGCGTTTATGGAGTTGCCGTAGCTTGAGACGGGTGACTGGATTCCGTAGTAGAGGAATCGGAAGCTTGAAGGACCGAGGTTTACAACATAGGGAGAGGTCTTCTCCTGATTTATCTCAAAGCCGTCCTGCCCGATCGTCGCATTGACAGCACCCTGAACCGCAGCTGCACCGCGGAGTCTGAAGTCATACATATTGCTCTTCGGCTCAATGGGGGTGACGCTTATTTCAAAAGGCGCACTCGTGACGCTCGTTCCATTTGTCGAAACTGTGACAACGACAGCTGCAACACCTTCGGAAACGCCCTTGACAAGGCCGTCCTCCGTTACCGTGAGGATGTTTGATTGCGACGGATCTGCAAGCGCAAACTTTACATCGCAGGTCGGTATATATGCGCTGTTGCCGCTTACATGGGTTGCCACTGCTTCAAGCTGAATATCAAAGCGCATTTCGACACTTGTTTTTCCGTTGATGCTTGCACTTGCGAGCGGTGTTTCATCAGAAACCGTGACTTCGAGTATCTTTTGCTCGGTTCTGCTTCCGATCATAGCAAAGACCGTTACCTGCGTGACACCCGTTCTCTTCGCTGTCATAACGCCGTCCTGCGAGACGGTGACGACGGATGTGTCGGCGCTTTCATAATAGAACTCCGCATCGCCCTGATAGATGCTTCCGCCCGTATTGTAAAGCGTTGTTTCTATTTCTGATGTTTCATCAACCTTGAGCGCAGTTTTTGCCTCTGCCTCAAAGCGGTCGAAGATGACCTCAAGGCCTGAAAGCTCAATCGGTACCTCGATGCTTTCCGTCTTCCCCGCGATGGTAATCGACGCGGTAATCGTAGCCTCGCCGTCGCTTATTGCCGTTATCGTTCCGTCCTCGGAGACCTTCGCAACGGTCGGATTGGAGCTTTCAAACTTAAACGGGAGAAGCTTCTTCGGGTCGCCCGAGACGATCGCATTGCCCGTGTTTGAAAGCGCCTTGACATCAAGCTTCGCCGTGTCATATGTCTTCGCATTCTCAAAAGAGCCGACGAGCTCATAAGTGAGCGAATCGAAAACAACTTCGTGGAGAGAGAAATGCGAGAGATAGAGATCATAGCCCTTCGTGTTTGTCGCAACTGCATCAAAGCGCGGGTCAAGGCTATATGCGCTGACCTTATCCCAGTTCATATATACGGGCGGTACATTGAACAGAGTCCAGTCCTGATCGCCGCTCTTTCCTGCCCACGGAGTGCTTCTGAACTCGACAAGCGGAGCCGCACTTGAATATGCACCGTTGTAATAGTAAATTGTACCTGCCGCAGCTGTGTTGAGCGATTGCGTGTTTGCGCTCTTCATATAGCCGGACATTTCATAGAGTTTTCCGCCGTTTGCCGGAATAAAGCCGTTGTGATTTGCAGAGCTTGCGACATACTGTCCGATTGAGCCCTGCATTCTGAATACCTTTGTTGTTCCACCGTTTGAAGTCGGTTCCGCATCCATTGACATCTTCACGATGTTTGTTCTGTCTCCGTTGATTTCCGAAACAACATCGCGGATGAGCTCAAAATCAAAGACTTCTCGTGTCGTATTTCTCGATGCTGCCCAAAGTGATTCATTTCTCGCAACGCCGTTTGAACCATCCGAGAGATGTACTCCGTTCTCAAATTCGCCGTGGTTTACGCCCTTGCGCACAAGAAGGTTTTCACCGACGACGATTGCGACAGTCTCTGTCTCTCTTACCTCATCGCCGAGCTTTGCCGTCACTTTGACTGCGGTTTTGCCTATCTTGAGGCCCTTGAAGAAGCCATCCTTTTCGCTGATTACGGAAGGATCCGCAATTTCATATGTATATTCAATTCCGCCGCCGAGCTTTCGGCCGTCGGGAGCCGTAACAATAATTCTGTTCTCGCTTCCCACCTCTGTATAGGGATTAAGGAAACCTGCGGAAATCTCCGCGGGGAAATCCGATTCTGCGGGCATATCCGTGACAGTGAAAGTCGCCGTTCCGCTTCTCGTTATTCCGTAGAGTGAGACGGAAGCCGTGATTTCAGTGCTTCCCGCCTTCTTTGTGCGGATGCGGCCTTCATCGTCAATTTCCGCAACGCCCGTGTCGGAGCTTGCATATGTTACCGTTGCCGGAGTGAGATCGATTTCCTTTCCGAGCGCATCGAATGCCGAAACCTTTACCTGCGCATAGGAGAAGGGATATATCTCGCCTTCCGGAAGGGCAAGCTTCACGGAATCAACAAATTCGATCTTGCCGTCGACAACAGTGACGTTGACCGTATCTGTGATAAGACCGCCGCCGACATTGACGGAAACCGTCGTCTTACCGGCCTTTTTACCGTTTACCGTTCCGTCCGCAAGCACCTCGGCAATTGAACTGTCTGCACTGCTGAAGCCATAGCCTCCGCAAGCCGCAGCAGGTGCCTTTGCCGCTGAGACAACAATCTTCTCGCTCTCGCCGGCGCTTACGAAGATATTCTTCGTTGCAAGCTCGAAGCCCGCATCGGAAATCTTCGAGAGGGAAAGCTTCTTGAAAACAATGGGGTCGGAGCTTGCTCCCGATGAGCGGACGATAAGGAGATATTCGCTGTTATCCGCCGCATTGGCGACCATGAAATCAAGCGACTTGCTTTCTTCCGCGACATTGGATGATCCTGACTTGTGGTTTATATCCGAAAGCTTATATTTTGCATCAAAATAGTTTTCCTGCTTCTCATCGACAGGGACAAGAAATACCTCAGATGTCGTGTAGGAGCTATGGGTCGCATAGCTGAAGTCCATCGCATAGAGGCCCTTCTTCGGAACCATTATCTTGAGCGCGATCCATTCGTTTCTGCCAACTCCGCTGAGCTTGAGACCGTTGAATGTCGTGCAGGCGATGTTATCCGCGGTATTTTCCGCAAAGAAGCACCAATCGGGGTTGAGCTTCGTCGAGCCGTATTCCTTGAAATTGTCGCTGACGTCCTTGTTATAGAGCTCACTGTCAATTCCCACGGGGCAGAAATTATATTCTGGCTCGCGAGTGAGGACGAGTCTTCTTGCAACGACCGGTGCACTGTAGCCGTCTTTCCTGCGGATTATGAATATAAATTCCTGACCGTTTTCCGTTGCTACAAGTCTCTTATCGAGCTTGAGCTGTTTTTCCTCAACATTGGAGGATGATGAATTGTGGTGGACATCCGAAAGCTTATACTCTGCCTTGAAATAATCCTCGGGCGCGGTATTACCCGGCGCGAGGTAAATTTCGCCCTTGTTATAAGATTTATGTGTCGAGTAGAAATAATCGAGTGAATATGTGCCCGCCGTGGGTACGCGAAGCTTAAGAGCAAGCCACTCGCCCGACTTATATCCGCCAAGCGTTATTCCGTTGAAGCCCGTCGTTGCGGGAACTGAGTTCTGGTTTTCTCCGATTGCCATCCAGTTCTCGTTGAGCTTCGTGTTACCATAGGATGTGTAGGTCTGAAGAACGCGGAGATCATAGAGCGAGCTGTCCCCTACCTCAGGATAGCGGAACTGATAAAGATATTCATGAAGTCTCTCAGGCTCAGGCTCTTCTTCCTTCTCGCGCGTAAGAACAAGTCTTCTTCCGATTACGCGGTCAGGGTTTGTCGCGCTCTTTCTTATGATAAGGATAACTTCCTCGTTGTTCTTTGTTGTCGTGATTTTCTTATTGATTGCAGCAGATGCCTCCGCAACATTGGAAGACGCCGTCTTATGAGTTACATCTGCAATCTTATAGTCTGCTTTGAAATAATCACTCTCGCCTGCGTTTCCGGGCGCGAGGAACATTTCGGCAACGCCATAGCTTGAATGAGTCGAATAGAAATATTCAAGTGAATATGTGCCCGGTGTCGGGATGCGGAGCTTGAGAGCAAGCCACTCGCTCGCCTTATAGCTTCCGACTTCGATTCCGTTGAAGCCCGTCGTTGCGGCATTGGAGTTATGATATTCACCAACAAACTTCCAGTTTTCGTTGAGCGCCGTCTTCTTATAATCCGTGTAGGTTTCTCCTACCTTCGCATTGAGAAGCGAGCTGTCGCCAACCTCCGCATAGCGGAACTGATAGGTGTATTCATCCTGCGGAACCGGCTCTTCTTCCTCATCAGCTTCCTTTGTCATTATAAGCTGTCTTATGAGGACGGGAGCGGAGTACCCGCTGCTTCTCCTGAGAATAAAGATGAATTCTTCGTTATCTGCAGTTGCAGTAACCGTTCTTGACACAGCAGCTGTCGCTGTTGAGACATTGCTTGACGATGAATTGCAGGGTGTATCGCAGAGCTTGTATTCCGAATTGAAATAATCGCTCTCGCTCGTTCCTGCAGGAACGAGATACGCCTCTCCCTTGTTATATGATTTATGCGTTGCATAGATCAGTTTCATCGAGTATGTACCCTTGGTGGGAATACGAAGTTTCAAAGCAAACCATTCTCCGGCCTTTGAACCCGAGAGGATCATGCCGTTGAAGCCCGTGTTTGAGCCACCGTTTGATGTACTTTCTGCAAAGAATTCCCAGTTTGGGTTGAGTTTCGTCGCCCCATAGGTTTTATATGTATCGCCGAGGTCGACATTATAGAGCGACGAGTCTATGCCCTGAGGACAGAAGTCATAGACATATTCCGTCGCCGCGCCTGCGGCAGACACGGGGAGGCCCGCAAAAAGCGATACGCACATTGCAATCGCAAGCACCGTTGAAAAAATTCTTTTCATAGATCCTACCTCTCTTTCCTGCATCGGATTCGCTTTTTCTCCGATGCAACTCCCAAAGGGGACATTACCCCTTATACTTTAATAATATTTTATTATCAAGGCGCATTTCCGTCAACACACAAAGTGCAATATGTGGCAAAATATATTATTTTTCATTTTTTAATTATTGAAAAATAGTATATTTAATGTTATTATTAAAAAAAGGAAAGGAGATTTTTTCTTATGATATATAAGCAAAATAATTCCGTCATAAGCCCTTCGATTCTGACTCCTGCTCCGCACACGGAAAAATTCCCTTTCCTTGTTGATTCCATCATTGATCACAGAGTCTCCACTCTTCACTGGCATAATTATATGCAGATATGGTATACTGTCTCGGGAGAATATTACCACTCAATAAACGGTGTCAGACAGAAACAGACGGCAGGCTCTGTCGCGCTCGTCTTTCCCTATACGGTCCATTCAATAGATTCTTCCGCATCCGACCTTTCAAAGACGCGCGTCATATGCATTTCGGCATATGATGAGCTTTTGCTTGAAAGCTGCGCGCCTTATGCGCCGCTCTCATTTTCTTCCGCAAGCTTTGACAAATATCTTCTCTGTCCTTTCATAAAGCTTTCAGGCAAAGATAAGGAGCTTTGCGATGAGCTCTGCGAGAAAATATATGCAGAATATTCCCTCAAGTTCAATATGAATATCAAAAAAATACTTGACGGGACCCTGTCCATCCTCGATTTGTGCGCAAAGAGCCTCAACACTTCAATCAAGGCCCATGATGTTGAGAAAATGCACGATCGCTTTGAAATCATCAACGAAGCAACCTCTGCGCTCCATAAAAGTGCTATCATTGATACATCACTTGATTCGATGTGCAAATTCGTCTTTATGTCAAAGCGCCAGTTCACCGAAAAATTCAAGGGGACGACAGGACAGACCTTCGGCTCATATTCAAAGCTTTTCAGGCTTCATCGGGCAACTCAGCTTCTCCGCTATTCACAGAAATCGCTGACGGAGATTGCCGAAGAATGTGGCTTTACGACAAGAAGCTATTTCATAAACGAATGTCGTGCGGCTTATGGAGTTTCCCCGCTTATACTCAAGCGACAGATGCTTGAAAACGACTGCACATGGGGCGAGCATCTTCATAAAATAAATATGGAAAAATTCGCGTGGAGAATGAACTTAAGCGAATCGGATAAATATGAATGGGAAATGTATGCGCTCGGAAAAGCATAAGCATTTGTATCGGAAACGGTGCAAATGCTTTATTTTTTTGCCCGATTTCGCACTTCAACGATTGAAGGTTTTTAAATAAAGTGTTAAACTCTCCTTATATTATAAAAAACTACAAAGGAGATTTATTATGAAAAGATTTCTTTCATGCATCCTTGCTCTTATGATGTGCATATCTCTCTTCGGCGTAGTGGCAGGCGCTGAGGGCGAAACCATCGAATATGCATATGAATTCTGCCCGCAGGGAATCGATAGCAGTCTCTACAATCTCGACATCGGTGACACTTATGCAACCTACGGGGCAACGAAGCTCAACCCCAACTGGGAATTCTTTGCAGAGAGCACATCAAACGGTGGCTCAAATACGGGCTTCAACGGCATGAAACTCTCAGGTTCAAAATCAGGTGAATGGTTTGCGCTCAAGCTCAAAGTACCGACGAAAGGAACATATTCCCTCGCACTCACCTATGCAACCCACAATTCCTACAACAAAGGTGAGGCTTATCTCGTTCCGCTCGGAACCGCCGAGAGCAACTACTTCAATTCGGAATATAAACTCTGTGACACACCGTGTAATTCTTCATCGGGCACTGTCAGCACGGCAACGGCAACAATTTCGAAGAAGCTTACCGTTGAATCGGATAATCAGGAATTTATTTTCCTTCTCAGAAGAAGCACGGGATACAGTGCACCCGTTCTTATAAGACGTCTTGTCATGACACGAGAAGCCGACCCGAAGCCTGCAAGCGAATATATCTATCAGTTCCGCTATGCAGAATCGGGTGACAGCAGTCTCAATGGCAAAGCCGTTTCGGATACATATACTTCTTACGGAAATACGGCACTCAACGAAAACTGGAAGGTTGCCGGAGAATACTGGACTTCCGCAAAATCCACAACGGCATTCAACGGACTCAATGTCGGAAGCTATCACAAGAGCGAATGGCTCGCGCTTAAGCTGCGCGTTCCGACACCCGGAATATATTCGCTTGAATATTTCTACTCGACACACAGTACCTACGGTGTTGCGGAGCTTTTCCTTGCTCCCGGAAACACCGGTGAAAGCGACTATTTCAACGCAACATATAAGCTTGCGGATATAACACACAAGACAACTTCTTCAAATGTTGCAGAAGCATCCGTAAAACCAATAAAGACAATCACTACAACGAAGGACAACGAAGAGCTTATCCTCATCGTAAGAAAGAGCGCATCCAACCCCGACACGGTCAGCATGCGCCGCTTTGTTCTCACAAGGCTTGACCCCGCAACGCTCGTCAGAAAATTTGATTTCAGACCCTCGGGCGCGGTTGTCGGAAACGTCGGTGTTCCCGATAACTATGACACATATGCGAAAACAGGCAACGGCTGGAGATACATCAACATGCACGATGATGTAAAAGCGAAGTATGCGACAGGCTACTCCACCTTCAGAACTCTCTTCTACGGTCTCTCCTTCGCCTCTTTCAAAGTCGGGCACTATGTAAATCTCGGTCTCAACGCAGATTTTACAGGCACCTATGCGGTAAAGCTTAACCACTATCTCGCTTCCAACGGTACGAATATGGCAGATCTTTATCTTGCTCCCGCTTCCGCGAGTGATCCCATGTCCGATGATTACAAGCTCGGAACGGCTAATATGCGCGCATCAACGGAAGGTTATGGTGCAGCAGATCTTGCAATCGTAAATATTCCGGCAACCGGAGAATATATCTTCTCGGCAAAAATTCCGTCCGCTGCATCGGGATCCGTTACAATGTATCTCACGGGACTTGACCTCGCACCTGTCACGGTAACATCCGCCACAATCAGCGGCGACAAGACAATGGCAATAAATACCGCTCAGAGTGTTTCACTTATAACAACGGTTGACGGTGAGGAAAAGCTTCTCTCCGGCGCAATGTGGACAAGCACAAACGAAAATGTTGCAACAATCAAGGACGGCATCGTCCGCGCAATCTCAGACGGTGACACCGTCATCAAGGCAACCTTCGGTGATATCACTGCAACACTCCCGCTTACGGTAACACATCCGAACGCGCGCGTTGAGGATGCGACGACGGCGAAGGTCTATATAACGGCTCCCTCAGGTGTCACACTTGATGTTTCCGGAACCGTTCAGGGAAGCCAGCTTGATAAGTCGGTCGGCGCAGAAATCTCCGCATCGGCTCCCATGAGTGCAGACGGCAAGGATTTCAAATATTGGCTCAATCTTTCAAACGGCTCGGTTTATTCCACGGCTTCCGATATCAGCTTCAAGCTTGCAAGCAACACGTCTCTTATGGCGGTTTATGCGGAAAAGGCAAACGGATGTCTCGTTGAATTTGCAAATGCAAACCGCGAAATAATCTCAAGCGGATATTTCGCAGAGGGCGCCGCAGTTGTCGCCCCCGCACTTCCGAAGCTCACGGGATTCGGAACCGCAAAAGAATGGAGCGCATATCCCGAAACGGTCACGGGTGATATACAGTCCATCGCAATCTATGATGATGCCGATGATGTCGCAATCACGGTAGTCGGCGGCACTGCTGACAAATCGTCATACAGCTATAACGATAAGGTCACGGTAACCGCAAATGCTGCTCCCGAAGGTCAGGTATTCAGCCACTGGACTCGAGGAAATCAGATCGTCAGCTACAGCGAGACATATTCCTTCTATGCATGGAATGATGCAACACTCACGGCAAACTTTGCATCATCCGCTCTTTCAAACTTCCCTGCGGTCATCATCGATGATTCGACGAGAACCGACGGTGGCAACACCGCATATATGATGGAACTCGTCGGCTTTGGCGGCAAGACGATTCTCGAGCGCGGAATCCTCTTCGGCGCATCGGGGCTCGATCTCCACGGTGGCACAACCTATAAGGCAGTTTCTGTTCTCGGCGCAAATCAGTTCTCGGCAATGGCTCCCGAATCGGGCGCCGCGGCAGTCCGCGCATATGTCGTCTACATCGACAACGGCGTTATCAGAATTGCATACAGCGCAGAAAGATAAAAAATAAAACAAAAAATCACCTTGGAATAAAATCCAAGGTGATTTTTTATTACCTGCTAATCGACATATTGGTCTGCAATTCTTCTCATATTTCCGCCGAGGATAAGCTTTTTATCTTCAAGCGAAATATTTGCGAATGCAACCCAGCCGAGCTGCGGACGCGGATCGCGCATCGGCGCATCCGTTCCGTAGAGCGTCTTATGCGCAAGGCCTTCCTTGCAGAGATATTCAATGACGCCTTCGGGCACGGAGGTATATGTAAGCTGGAGATAAACGTTGTCATATTTCTTCGCAAGCGCCGCATAGGACTCTGCGCAGGAGAAGCTTCTTCCCGCGTGGTCAAGGAAGAAGGTGATGTTCGGATATCTCTTCGCGACATCCTCCATATCTGCAAGATATGAGGGATAGCCGCCGCTGTCCATAAGCGCAAAGAGATGCTTCTCGTTTGCAATTTTATACCACGGGTCAAATACCGGGTCATTATATCTTACTCCGCAACGCGAATAGAACATCTTCATTGCGGGCATTTTCTCTTCGATATGGTAATGATATGCTTCCTTCTCAACGTCCGTTCCGTAGGTCGGGTTGATGAGAACATATCCGTAGACGCGCTTTGAGCGCTTTGCCATATCGAGCGCAATTTCGTTGCCTGCCTCGCAGTCAGTCCAGATTCCGAGCCACGGAGCAACCGCGTATTCATCGACGCCCATAATATCGGAGAGAGCTTCCATACTTGCGAGATCTCCTTTTACCATCGGATATCCCGCGCCGCAATTTCCGCCATCTTCAAGGAAATGGGTGTGCGAATCGAAAACGAATGCATCGAGAGGCTTTCCTTCTGCCGCCTGACGCGCAATTTCATCATTCTTGAGTTCAACCTGCTCGGGAAGATCGATTCCGCAGAGTCTTGCGAGGTTGCCGCCTGCCATAAGCTGCTTCTCCTCATCGGAGACCTGAGCATAATCGATGAATGCTCTTGCCGCACCCGGGCACATAAGCGGAAGCCCGCTTCCGACGCAGATTCTCTCTGCTCCGACTTCCTTTGCAATTATCTCAACACCGTAGTTTGACTGCATCTGCGAAAGGTCCGTGTAGAGATTATCATATTTGCGGAGGTGAGCCATAAGGTTATGGAAATCTGCCCACGAAACGCCCTGAATGAGCACATTGAGCTTCGGATGGTTTTTAAGTATGCTTTCAAGATCCGGCCAGCCGAGCTGCGCCTTATCGACGAGAAGCGGAATGTTGTTTTTCTCAAGCTCCGCATAATATTCACCCATGACGGCTTCGCTCGTCGCAAACATATGCGTTGCAGGGAACATCTTCGCCGCAACCATCTTCTTTGCCTTCATATCCGCGACGAATTCGCCCGGGAGAAGGAATGTTCCCGTATAACCCGGCTGAATGACATAGCAGCCATAGAAACGGTTATATTTCTTAAGCTCCTCTGCGAGACGCTCATTTCCGTATTGCGGTGCATAATCGCGCGCCCAACCCGCATATACGAGTGCGCCCGCAATTCCTGCTCTGTCCATTGAGGCGAGAATCTCCTCGCTCTTCCATATTTCACGCGCATCCTTTATACCGCGTTTTCCGATGCACACGTTTGAATCCAAATAAATAAGTGACACTTTGAGTTTCCCCTTTCTTTCGCGCAAGTGTATTTTATTATAACACATTGCGGAACAAGAAAAAAGCCTTTTATCTTCTTTTTTATGGGTGGGAGAAATAATTTCTCCCACCATTTTTGCTTTCTTATTGCGCTGTATAATCGAGGATTTTCGTGGTGAGAACCGCGACTTCTGCGCGCGTTGTGTTT
>JAZSHZ010000273.1:0-9172 GCA_045533555.1 Eubacteriales bacterium | reverse complement strand
TGCTGCTGGTGCTGGAATGATTGGCTTTTTTGCTAATCAGTTAAATACTGTAATTGGGTGTGTATTTTTTACTCTTGGTGTTGTTTTGCTTGTAGGTTCAAGCATTCTGGTTTCCAAACAAGATAATAAATAAATTCCAATTTGTTGAACTAAACAGCACATATATTCTAAAAGGAGCAAGGTTTAAATACACCTTGCTCCCTCTCATTTTCTATTATGTATGCATAAAAAGGTCATTTATGCATACCAATACTTATCTAATACAGAGACTTAATTATTCAGCTTCTGCATACTGTGCGCAGAAACCTGCGATTGTGCCGTCTTCGAGCATCTTCTCGATGGAAGCGTTGATCTTGTTGAGGAGATCTTCGTTGCCCTTCTTGACAGCAATGCCGTATTCCTCAACCGGGAATGCTTCATTGTCTTCAACGATCTTAAGGCCTTCTGTGTCGCCTATGTACTGCTCTGCAGTTGCGGAGTCGAGGACGACGACGTCGCACTTGCCGTTCTTAAGCTCCATGACAGCCTCTGTGCCCTTCTTGAAAGCTTCGTACTCATAGCCGAGTTCCTGGACGCAGATTTCGCCTGTGTAGCCCTGGATAGCAACGATCTTCTTGCCTTCCATGTCGGAAGCCTTTGCGATGTCGGAATCTTCTCTGACGATCATGACCTGAGTTGCCTTGTAGTAGGGAACGGAGAAGTCAACAGTCTCTTTTCTCTCCTCTGTGATTGTCATACCGGAGATGGAAGCATCGATCTGGCCGTTTGCGAGAGCCATGATGAGGGAATCGAATTCCATATTCTCGATGACGATTTCAGCGCCGATATCTTCGCCAATCTGCTTTACGATAGCCATATCGATGCCGTCGTATTCGCCGATAACGCCGTTAGCCGTAACGTATTCGAACGGCGGGAATTCAGCGTTTGTGCCGAAGATGATCTTCTCTGCGGATGTGCTTTCGCTCTGGCAGCCTGCAAATGCAAAAATCATAGCCATAGCGAGAACGAGTGCAATAATTTTTTTCATGGTGGTTTTTCTCCTTTTAAAATAAATTTTTTATAAAAATAGCAAAGCTATCTTTATTCTGATTATAAAACCTTGCTGAGGAAGGACTGCGTGCGCTCGTGCTGCGGATTATCAAAAATCTGCTCGGGCGTTCCCTGCTCAACTATGTTGCCTTCATCCATAAAGAGGATGCGGGTTCCGACTTCTCTTGCGAAGCCCATTTCGTGGGTTACGACGACCATCGTCATACCGCTTTTCGCGAGATCCTTCATAACATCGAGAACCTCACCGACCATTTCGGGGTCGAGAGCGCTCGTCGGCTCATCAAAGAGCATTATTTCAGGCTCCATTGCAAGCGAGCGCGCGATTGCGATTCTCTGCTTCTGACCGCCCGAAAGCTTAATCGGATAAGCATTTGCCTTATCGGAAAGACCGACGATTTTCAAAAGCTCCTCGCCCTTTTTGATTGCCTGCTCCTTCGTCATCTTCTTGAGCTTGACGGGTGCGAGAGTGATATTCTGCATGACCGTGAGATGCGGAAAAAGATTGAAGTGCTGGAAAACCATTCCCATTTTCTGGCGAAGCTTATTTACATTGGACTTGGGGCTGTTGATCTGAGTCCCGTCTATGAAAATCTCGCCGCCGTTGGGTGTTTCGAGAAGATTGAGGCAACGGAGAAACGTGCTCTTACCGGAGCCGGAAGGACCGATAACAACAACGACCTCTCCCTCTTTTATCTCTTCGTTGATGCCATTGAGAACAACATGGTCTCCGAAGCTTTTAACCAAATTATTAACTGTAATCATCTTCTGCCCCCCTATCTGATATCCGACTTGCGCAGCTGCTTCTCGATGATTCCGAGGAACAATGTGAGAAGCTTTATAAGCACGAAGTATACGACCGCTATACCGATAAGAGGCATAAATGCTTCATATGTTGCACTCTTGATAAAGTCGCCCGCCTTCTGGATGTCGACAAGGCCGACATAACCGACGATGGCGGTTTCCTTGATAAGAGTGATGAACTCGTTGCCGAGAGTCGGGAAAATGTTCTTTGCCGCCTGCGGGATGATTATGTAGACCATCGTCTGCATATTGCTGAGACCGAGCGCCTTGCCCGCTTCCGTCTGACCTTTTTCGACGGACAGAATTCCGGCTCGGACAATCTCGGAAACGTATGCACCCGAATTTATCGCAAATGCGATTGCCGCAATGATCCATTTTTCCCAATGCACCGTCGCAAACACAACGAAATAAATTATCATAAGCTGCGTTACTGACGGGGTTCCGCGTATGACATCAGTGTATATCTTGCCGATGACATTGAATATCTTTACCTTGGATAAATTGCACGCCGCGATGATAAGACCTATAACAAGACCGAGCAGCGCTGCCGCGAGAGAAACCTTTATGGTGACGCCAAGACCATCGAGAAGAAGCTTCCAGCGATCGTCTTTTATGAAGCATTTCACAAAATCTGCGACGATTCCGGCCCACCAGCTTGAAAACCAATCTGCCATTTTAATCCTCCGTTTCATCAAATCATATGCATTATACTATACATTACATAATTATGCAAGAGATTTTTTGCACAATTACGGGAAAGTATTATGCTGTTTATTTGTGGATTAATATTATATGTAATAAATATGCGCTTTTTTCAGATGCGGTTACATTTGAATATATACGAAAATAATGCATAATTTATGAATAAAGCGCATGTAATGTTTTTGCGTTACAATACCGAGTTTTTATACTGGCTCGGCGTGAAGTTTGTTACGCGCTTGAATACACGCGAGAAATATTGCGGGTTATCAAATGCGAGCCTGTCTGAAATCTGGGTGAAGTTCATTCCGCCTTCGCGTATAAGCCTTTTGGCTTCTTTTATTTTGAGCTTCAGCGAATATTCAACTATCGTTTCGCCGGTGGAGTTCTTGAATATTTTTGACAGATATGCGCGCGAATAGTTGAGGTCCTTGCAGATTTCATCCACGGTTATTCTGCCGCAGATGTTTTTGGAAAGAAGTTCCTTTATTTTTGAGACAAGATGATTATCCATACTTTCCTTCGTCGGAAAAATTTTCGCTTCATCGCGGCTCTCACTGCGGAGAAGCATAATGAGAAATTCCTCGAGATGAATGCGGATAAGTTGCTGGCTTCCGACGGGTGCGTTTTCCTTCGGCTGGAGCTTGACGCCCGTTATCGGCATGAGATTGAAGGTTTCTTCGGATTCTTTTATTATTGACGATATGTTTTCGCGGAGCTTCCTCGGCACCTTTGCAATGCGCTTTTTGAAAAAAGACATCGCAGCGGACGAGCAGACAAAAGAAATTACAAAGACATCGGCGGAATTTTCGCCGTCAGTGCTTATTGTGTGGAATTCATTTGGCTTATGGAAAACAACTTCACCCTGCCCGAGAGTGAAGGTTTTGCTGTTTGCTTTTATATGTACGCATCCGCGGTCGACATATACCATTTCCCAGAAATCGTGAATCTCTCCTCCAAAATTGAAATTCCGCCCGAATTCATAATAATGTATGGTAACAATTTTGTTTATGCTTATGAGATTCGCGATTTTATGTTTTGCATATTGCGGTTTCATAAAAATCTCCTTGTTTACAAAAATGAACTTTGGATACGGGAAGTGCATCAAACTTATGTTATGAACAGTGTAACATAAAATTGATGCTTCCACAATAAGGAAGATTGTTTTTACGAAAAAATGCGCCGCACTGTTAAATCAGCGCGGCGGTTTGCGGTATATTTACTTGGTTGCTTCGATGAATCTATGGAGAATTGCAGCCATTTCTGCTCTTGTTGCGTTATCCTTCGGATTGACTGTTGATTCTGTTTTGCCCTTCCTAAGGCCTTTGCCGACTGCCCGGTTCATCGCGGAAATTGCGTGTTCGGAAATCTCGCCTGCATCTGAGAAGTGGAGATTTTCCTCAAAATTGAGTACGTCTGTCTCAATGTCGCAACCTGTGTATTCGAAATTATCAAGTGTCAGGGTGTTGGTCTCGGGATCAAAGGTTGCCGTACCTTTGTCGCCTTCAATGGCAAGGGTGTTTTCCGTAAACTCCTCGTCACCAATCCAGACACCATATCGGGCAATGCTTTTCTTGAACGTTGCGCTGATGGTTACAGAGCCATCGGGCATCATGAAATAAGGATTAGGTTTTTTGTAGACATAAACGGGAGTCTCGCCATGCATAACTGTGATGGAATCAAGTTTATAGCCATCATCAGGTACTATTGTCAGTTTGACACTGCTGCCTTCACTCGCCATAGAATCCTCAACAGTTACGTTGCCGTGCTCAATTGATTCATCTATTGTAAGCGGATAGCCATAATTCCACCAAATCTGCACAACTTTATTAATATATTTAATTGTGGTCACTCTTGCGTCAGTATCAATATTATAGAGCTCATAATCGCTTCTTCTTATTCCGGGACCATCGTAATGATCATATACGGCAATGATTTCGCCAACCAAGCCTCTTAACAGAGTTTCGTCAACTTCCGTTCCGAACGGAAGTACAAATCGGGATTTGTCAAGTATGATTCCAAAAAGCTCAAGAGCCTTGAAGCTTGCTGTGACGGTGACTGCCTCTGCGGGCATCTCAAAGGCATATTTGCCATCGACTACCGAGGTGGTTACATCGGTTTGATTTACAACGAGGCTTTCAAGCTTATACATTTCGTCGGGAGCTACGGTCAGGGTGATTGTTTCACCTTCGGTGGCTGCCGACTTGTCCGCGGTGACTGTGCCGTTTTCGGAAGGCGAAACGGTGATTGTGTATCCACCGTCTGCCGCGCTGACACCGGGTGCAAAGCCCGGTGCAAGGGTGAGGAGCATAGCAAATGTTAAAAGTCATGCTGTCAAGCGTAAGGGCAATTTTCCTTTCAAGGGGGAAGAATCTCGTGCAGGGAGCATAAAATACTGCAAGTTCAATGCCGCTTGCGATGTGCTCCTTCTCCGCAAAATCGGTTTCCGACCAATCGGGAAGTCTTTCGCGAAAGAGCCTTGCGTGCTCCTGCGCCGCCCAGCTTTTTATAAGCTCAAAGGTGCGGAAGCTTGAATAGGCACTGTAATATAAATCCCAGGCTTTGCGGTTCGTTTCGCAAAGCGCGATCTGAATTGCAATCTCGGCCGCATAGGAAAACAAAACGTCTTTGGATTGATTAAGACCGTTATCTATTATCCCGCCGTGAAACTCCGTGAGAGCCTGAATAAGATAATAGAGCATATCCTCTTTTGTGTGGAAATGATATGAAATTGTGCCTTGTCTTAATTCGCATTTTTCACTTATCATTTTGAGTGTTGTTTTGGAATATCCGTTTTCCAAAAACAGACGGATTGCCGTTTGCAATATCTTTCTTTCAGTTTTCGTTATTGGCGATGAAAAACGGTTTCTTTCAACAATACTGTCTATCATCTCATATATCACCTCAAGTGCATTCTCGGTCATAACCGAATTATACATCAAAAATGTCAATGCTTTTTAAATTATAAAACTCCATATAACGCAGATTGAAAACAATTGACTATTATCCCGGATTGTGATAGTATATATTATTGTGGTAAATTAATTGCCCTTGAAATATAAGGAGAAGTGAAGAAAAATGAAATTAGGTATAGTGGGTCTTCCCAATGTCGGGAAGAGTACGCTTTTCAATGCTATAACGAATGCGGGTGCGGAGGCTGCGAACTATCCGTTCTGCACCATTGAGCCGAATGTCGGGACGGTTACGGTTCCCGATGAGAGAGTTGATAAGCTCTCCGAGCTTTATAACACAAAGAAGACAACATATGCAACTGTTGAGTTTGTCGACATTGCAGGTCTTGTCAAGGGTGCGGCTTCGGGCGAAGGACTCGGAAATAAGTTCCTTTCCCATATTCGCGCAGTTGATGCAATTGTTCATGTTGTCCGTTGCTTTGCAGACGACAACATTGTTCACGTCGAGGGCGGAATTGATCCGATCCGCGATGTTGACACGATAAACTATGAGCTTATCCTTTCGGATATAGAAATGCTTGATCGCCGCCTTGACAAAACGCGCAAGGCTGCAAAGGGCGATAAAAGCCTTCTCAAGGAAGTTGAGCTTTTAGAGCGCCTTTCGGCACATCTCGGCGAAGGCAAGTGTGCAAGAAGCTTTGAGGCAGATGAGGAAGAGACGGAGATTATATCAACCGTTGAGCTTCTCACTGCAAAGCCTGTTATCTATGCTGCAAATATGTCCGAGGATGATTTCGTTTCCGGCATCGGAGAAAATCCGTATTTTGAAAAACTAAAGGCTTTTGCTGAGGGCGAGGGCTCGCAGATTCTTCCGATTTGCGCAAAGCTTGAGGAAGAAATCATGGAGCTTCCCGAGGATGAGAGAGAAATGTTCCTTTCCGAGCTCGGCCTTGAAAAGTCGGGACTTGACAGAATGATTCAGGTCTGCTATGCGCTTCTCGGCCTCATTTCCTATCTTACGGCAGGTGAGCCTGAGGTTCGCGCTTGGACGATTACGAAGGGAATGAAGGCTCCGCAGGCGGCAGGTAAGATCCACACCGATTTTGAGCGCGGCTTTATCCGCGCAGAGGTTATCAGATATGAAGACCTCATCGAATGCGGCTCGACTTCCGTTGCGCGTGACCGCGGTCTTATGCGAAGCGAAGGAAAGGAATATGTCGTTGAGGACGGCGATGTCATTCTTTTCAGATTCAATGTTTAAAATTGTATAAAGAAGGCACCTTCGGGCTAAAATATGCTCGGAGGTGCTTTCACATTGAAAAAATTTATAGGCGCATTGGCGCAACACGGATTTTATTTTCTGGTCTTCATCTGCATTTCGGCGATAGCTATTTCGGCATACATCATATTTGCGGCAAAGGATGCATCGAAGACCGTTCGCGAAACGATCGACACATCAAGCTCGATCGAGCTTCCTTTTCCGGAGGATTTCGAATCGCTGTACGGAGCGGGAGAGGAAGTCATTCCGCAGGAGACTTCTCCGAAAAAGGAGATTGAGAGCATAGCGGAGGAGAAAAAGGAAGAGCCGATAAAGAAAGAGACGGAGCCGCAGAAGGAAAAAGCGAAGCAGGATAAACCGAAAGCAGAGCCGACGGTTAATATGCCCGAGGAAAGCGTATTTACCATGGCTCTCGGCGGTGCGATAACCGCACCGTTTTCGGGTGATGAGCTCGTCCGCAGTAAGACTATGGGCGATTGGAGAATTCATAGCGGTGTTGATATCAAGGGAGAATTGGGTGAGGATGTCCGCGCGATTGCATCGGGAAAGGTGTTGCGCGTGGAAACTGATTCGATGATGGGCAACACGGTAACTATAGAGCATACGGGAGGCCTTGTCAGCATATATGCAAACCTTGCAGACGATATAACGCTGAAGACTGGCGATGAGGTAAAAAACGGTGATGTCGTAGGAAAAATCGGAAACAGCGCTATTTGTGAATGCCTCGAGGAAACTCATCTTCATCTTGAAGTCCACCGCGACGGCAAGGCGATAGACCCGCTTTCTCTTTTCCCTGCGGGGGAAGAATAAAATAAAAACGACGGAGATTTCTTTTTTGGAAAATCTCCGTTGTTTATTTTTCGTCTCCGTAAAGCCAGCTCCATTTGCTCCGGAATATCTTGTCGCGGTCAAGCTCACGCGGACGGAGCGAATCGCGGTATTGCATGGGTGACATTCCATACATTTTGCGGAAGGAGCGGGTGAGATAAGCGCTGTCATAAAAACCGACATCATCCGCGATTTCATCGAGCTTCTTATCCGTGAAAATCAATAGACTTGATGCTGCTGAAAGCCTTGAAGAGAGAATGAAATCCTTTGAGGTTATGCCCGTGACCTCCTTGAAGGTTTTTGTGAATGTCCCGCGGGACATATATGCGCGGTTGCAGAGAAAATCAAGCGAGAGCTTCTCGCTCAAATGAGTATCCATATAGCGGATGGTGTCCTGAATTATCTGAGTTCTTTCAATCAGGCGGCTGAGATTCGGCGGAGTCTTTGCGGGCTCTGTGCAGATGAGCCTGAAGAAATCGGCAAAGTGGGAAAGCGTTTTTTCAAGCGACATTTTCTTATGAAGCCGGAATTCATCGAGCATCGCTTTTATGAAGGTATTTGCTTGCTCGCGAGCTTCCCCGCAGAGTGATCTGTGCGTGGAGATCGAGCAACCCTCAAATCTCGAATGCTCGAGAGAGGAGGAGAAGATATCATATCCATGCTTCGAAAGATATTCATCGGAATAGGAAATGGAGACTATAACAGCGTCATCACTGCTTTCGCGCGAATCGATTGCGTGGTTGTTATATGGGAGGACGACGATACAGTCACCCGCTTGTTGAGTATATACGGTTCCGCCGATATTATGGCGCATTTCGCCCGAAACAACATACCAGACCTGAGCATATTCGTGCCAATGTATAGAATCGAGATGCCGATAGACAAGCGGCTCGATGACGATGGGGAATTTGTTCAGTATACTGGGGTTATGAGGAGCTACGATTGAAGACACTGTATCACCGCCTTTCCTTTAAAGAAATGATAACATAATTTTGCCGATATGTCAAAAACATAGGGTTATATTCAGCATATTTTACAATGACAAACGAGAAGGAGTTTGTTAAAATTGTATTACGAAAAATGGAGAGGCGTAATTAAAAGGAAAAACAATAATTTCAAGGAGGAAAAATATATGAAGGCAAGAAGAATCATGGCCGCATTGCTTGCTCTTGTGCTGATGCTTTCACTGTGTCCGCAGACAGAGCTTTTTGCAAATGCGGCAACGCTTGAGACGGCTCAGGAATTTGTTTTCCAGAGCAAGGTCTACACGGGAAGTGACAGCCTTATAAGGATGGAGGGTATTCCCGATTACAGGATGGCGAACGTCATCGAAGGTACTTCCGATAGATGGGAAGTCACTGACACACGTTATATTGACGATGTCCGCATCGGTTATGAAAGCTGGGGCGGAGTATATAACGGCGCATATTTCCAGCTTGCAACGCGCAGAGCAAGCGGCGATGCGTGTATAAACTTTGCACTAGACCTTAAAAAAGGCGAAAATCTCGTGCCGGAGCTTACATACTACGGCTTTGAGTTCTCACCGATAGTTGATGTATTTCTTGTTCCGCAGGCGGTGCTCGATGCTCATAAGCCCACAATG
>JAZSHZ010000018.1:0-6982 GCA_045533555.1 Eubacteriales bacterium | reverse complement strand
ACGGCTCCGCCGTAGGCGGTGGTGAGGTGTTGTAGGGAACGGATTTATCCGTTCCGTTATTGCGGAATACATAAATGTATTCCCTACAAATTCCACCTCATCCGTCAGCTTCGCTGCCACCTTCCCCTCAAGGGGAAGGCTTTATTTATTCGTCAAAATCCGACATCCTTTATATTGCGAGGCATAAGGTTTAGATGCAACTAACTTTTGTTTTTGCTAATCTATCGCCTAATCTTTCCTTATTAAGTAAAACTAAAAGTGCCTCAACAGGCCAAATCAGAATTGTTATGTTTCTAATAATGAGATTAAATAATGATGCCTTATTACCATTCAAATCTACAACTTTAATTTTCATTATTCTTTTGCCAATGCTTTGACCATTGATAACATCTTTAAAAAAGTAAATAAACATAAATATCAATAAAAATATATAATACATTTTCAAGAATAATTCAAAATCCGTTTTCACAAACATTTCAACCATTCCAAGCAAAGCAAATGCAAAACATATAATTATGTGGTCAATTAAAAATGCAAATATTCTCTTTCCCATATCTTTTCTCCTTTATTTTACGACAAAATTCGACATTACTCAATAGTTCATGTCAAGTCAGGAACTAGAATCTCGCTTAATTTTCCAAGGTTGTCTATTTCATATGTAACAGGTACATCCAATGTGTTTGGTTTATGCGACGGGTTAAACCAGCAGGTGTCTATGCCTGCGTTGAATCCGCCGAGAATATCACTTGTAATTGAATCGCCTATTATAAGAACTTCTTTTTTATCCTGAATTCCGAGCTTTTCAAAAACATAATCGAAATATTCTTTTTTAGGTTTTTCTGCACCAACATCTTCAGATATAAAAATCGCATCAAACACCTTATCGAGTCCCGAGAGGCGCAGTTTCTTATCCTGGGCAACCTTTGTTCCGTTTGTAACGGCAACAAGTATGTATTTTCCTTTCTGCGATAAAAGCATTTCTTTTGCTTTATCGACAAATTCGATATGGTCTCCGAGCGCAACCTGATAGTCCTTGTTGAAGGCTTCTGCCAGTGTCACATCCGCACCTGTCATTTCAAAGAAATCACGGAAGCGCATAACGAGAATTTCCTGCTTTGTGAGCTCGCCTCTCTCAAGCTTTCGCCAATATTTTGCATTTATCTCCGAATAAACTTTGAGCATTTCATCGCTACACTCACCGATATTATATTTTTTAAACAAAAATCTTATTGCATATGCCTCCGATGCAAGAAAATCAAGCACCGTTCCGTCCACATCCCACAATAAATATTTGTACATATTGTTTCCTCTCCACATTCTGTATGCATCAATTATAGCACACACAAAACGAAAAGAAAAGCGGTGCATCAAAAAGACACATCGCTTTTGCAAAGCTCCTTAAAAAGTTACAACCCGGAGCCTTCTCGGATATACTCACCTTTTATTTTTTGTTTACGAGGCTTTTTTCTTCTGCCTAAACCAACTCTTCAGCAAATATAAATTCAAAGCCGTTTTTTCTCATAATTTCGCAAGCTTTGAGAAGTTTTTCTCCATGGTCTTTTTGATATCCGTAATAATCCGGATAAAAATACTGTTCGTGTCCACCAAAAGTTGCAAAATCACATTGAAGCATTTTCCGATATTCATCTTCCATATTCTCCAATGTACTTAAATTCACAACAACACCGTGCGTTAAAAGTTGTTTGAAATATACACCGATTTCCTTATCATATATAGCTTTAAAGTTACAATTTGTTTCCTCAAGCTGTTTTGCCGTAAGATGATTGTATCCGCAAATAGAGTTTGATATGGCACTGTTCAATCCGATTCTTGTGAAAAGTTTTGTTTCCGGTTGCTTGTTTTGCAAAAGTCTTTCTGCATGACCATAAGGAAGAGATGAGGGATCACCATCATATTCTCTTACATCGCCGCCTGTACTGTTAATGAGCCGGATACCCTTATCTGTCAATGCCTTGCACCCTGCCTTGCTGATAGGGCGCCAATGTGAACACACCGTTTGAGAAAAACATTCTTCGCCTGCAAAACGAACAATTTCTCGTTTGGTGTTATCAAAATCCTTTATCACATCGTCATAGCTTGCATTTATCAGCGGGTAATCGGGAAACTCTTGCTTTGCATGAAAACCGAACCTGAGCCAATGGGAGTTTGCCTTAAACTCTTCCTTATAACGATCCGTCATATCGGCAAGTGTAAATTCATCCATCCCATAGAAATAATCTGTGCGATAAAACACATTCATCTGGACTTTCATACCATATTTTTCGTGTGCTTCCTTAAAGATTTTCAGATAAAAATGATCAAAGATTGATTCTGGTTTCTGCCTTGTCAGATCACGAAACAACCATATTACATCATCAAAATAAAAGAATGTTTTTTTCATATTCTTTCTCCTTTCTTTCCTGATCTTATTATATCACAGCCCCATTACAGTGACAAGAAAAAAGCTCTTTCCGAAGAAAGAGCTTTTTGCATTACTTATTATTAGAGTGTGAAGTAGTCGTCGAAGTTGAGACCCTGGGATGCACCGATTTCGCGGAGCTCCTTGAGTGTCTTCTCGTTGACCGGGACACCGTCGATAAGCTTCTGTGCCTTGGACTCGACTTCCTTTTCACCGTGTGTGTAAATTCTGTCGTGACCGTCAGCCTTCGGGCTCTCACGGAGCTCCTGGAGAAGGTTGGACATACGAGCCTTCATTTCCTTCTTGTCGCCGAATATGCCGTAGTCAATAGCCATAAGGCAGAAGGATGTGTCAGCGTTACCGCTGTTCTTGACGTGCGGAGAAGTTGTTCCGCCCGTAGCGATAGCTGTGAAGAGCTCAACGATGATTCCGAAGCCATAGCCCTTGAGGGAGCCTGTCTCTTCGGAGAAGCCGCCGAGCGGGAATATACCGCCGCCGAGCTTGCCGATGATGTTCTTAAGAACGCGATCTGCATCATCACAGTCTGCGCCGTTCTCATCTGCAACCCAACCCTGCGGAAGCGGGAGCTCTTTCTTTCTGTAAACTTCGAGCTTGCCGCGTGTGATAACTGTTGTTGCAGCATCGAACCAGAAGTCAACCGGATCAGCCGGCATAGCAACAGCGATCGGGCTTGTTCCGAGCATAGCCTTCTTGCCGTATGTCGGGATAGCGATAGCTTCCGTGTTTGTCATGCTGACACCGATCATATCTGCATCTGCAGCCATCTGTGTGTAGTAGCCTGCGATACCATAGTGGTTCGAGCCCTTGACACAGACAACGCCGAAACCGACCTTCTTTGCCTTCTCGATAGCCATTTCCATTGCCTTCTTAGCAACGACCTGACCCATCGAGCGCGGAGCATCGATAACTGCAGAAACCGGAGTCTCATGGATGATTTCCGGCTTAACATCCGGAACGATTGAACCTTCCTCGATTGCGAGGTGGTATCTGATAAGGCGCTGTACACCGTGGGACTCAATGCCATAGAGGTCAGCAGTGAGAAGAACATCTGTGATCGCCTTGCTGTCTTCAGCGCTGTAGCCGCGCTTTACGAAAATGTCTTCGCAGTATTTGCGGAGAGCATCTACATTTAAATTAATATATGCCATTTTAAAACTTACTTCCTTTCAAAAGCAGGTAATTATCTCTGAACACGGCCGGAACCGTCGCCACCCATAAGAGCCTTGACTTCGGAGAGAGTTGCGCGGTTGTAGTCGCCCATGATGGAGTGCTTGAGGCAGGATGCAGCAACTGCGAAGTTGAGAGCATCTTCCTTGTTCTCATAGTTGTTGAGACCGTAGATAAGCCCGCCGGAGAAGGAGTCACCGCCGCCGACACGGTCAACGATATCGGTGATGAGGTACTTTCTGGAGAGATAGAAGTTATCTCTGTCGCAGAGGCAAGCGGACCAGCCGTTTGTGTCTGCGCTCTTGGACTCACGAAGAGTGATAGCAAGAGTCTTCATGTTCGGGTACTCAGCGAGAACCTTGCGAGCAAGAGCCTCATACTTAGCTGTATCGAGAACGCCGTCCTCAACCTTGACATCAACAGTGATGCCGAGGGACTTCTGGCAGTCTTCCTCGTTTGCGATACCGACATCAACATACTTAACGAGCTCGCACATAACTTCCGGAGCGGACTTTCCATACTTCCAGAGGTTCTTGCGGAAGTTGAAGTCGCAGGAAACAGTTACACCAAGCTTCTGAGCAGCCTTGACAGACTCGAGAGCGAGCTCTGCAGCGGACTCGGAGATAGCCGGAGTGATACCTGTGATGTGGAACCATGTTGCGCCGTCAAAAATCTTTTCCCAATCGAAATCGCCGGGCTTTGCAAGTGCGATAGCGGAGAACTCGCGGTCATAAACGACCTTGGAAGCGCGCTGGTTTGCACCTGTCTCGAGGTAATAGATACCCATTCTGCCGTTTGTGCGGATGATGTCCTTCGTGTCAACGCCGAAAGAACGGACGTCTGCAACGCAAGCATCGCCGATTGCGTTTGCCGGGAGAGCTGTTACGAAAGAAGACTCCATGCCATAGTTAGCAAGGGAGACTGCAACGTTTGCCTCGCCGCCGCCGAAGGTTGCTTCAAATGCCGGGGACTGGAAAAATCTCTCGAGACCCGGGGATTTGAGTCTGAGCATGATTTCGCCGAATGTTACTACTTTTGCCATGATGGATTCGCTCCTTTAAATTATTTTTATTTTTTCGCCTTTCAGGCTAAATTTTACTGAACTTCTTTTCTGTGCTCCTCGAGGATCTTCTTGATCTTGTCTACCGGGCTGAGGAGAGATGTTATGGAGATATCGTGGTTCATCGTATCCATAATGAGGGCGAGGAACTTGGACATATCAACATTCTCATACCACGGTGCATTGAGGATTTCTTCTGTTCTGTAGTTAAGGTTTGTCGAGAATACCTTTGTTATCGCGCCGTCCTCATATGCCTTGTTGAAGGATTTTGCACCTTCCGTGAAGAGACCGAAGGTAACGCCGACGAAGATTCTCTTCGCCTTTCTCTTCTTGAGCTCATATGCGATATCGATGACGGACTCGCCGGAGGAAATCATATCGTCAAGAATGAAGACGTCTTTTCCTTCAACGGATTCACCGAGGAACTCGTGGCTTATGATCGGGTTCTTGCCGTTGACGATTCTTGTATAGTCGCGGCGCTTATAGAACATACCGACGTTGAGGCCGAGCATGCTTGCAAAATAGAGGCTTCGGCTCATTCCGCCTTCATCGGGGCTGACGACGAGCATATGTTCCTTATCAATCTTGATATCGGGCGTCGAGCGGATGAGGGCTTTGATTATCTGATATGTCGGTCTGACATTTTCAAAACCGATGAGCGGGATTGCATTCTGCACACGCGGGTCATGCGCATCAAACGTGATGATATTTTCAACTCCGAGATGCTCAAGCTCCTGAAGCGCGAGAGCGCAGTCGAGAGATTCTCTGCCCGTCTTTCTGTGCTGACGGCTCTCATAGAGAAGCGGCATAATAACGTTGATACGTCTTGCCTTACCGCCGATAGCAGCGATGACGCGCTTGATATCCTGGAAGATATCATCGGGGCTCATATGGCACTCCATGTTATACATTTTATATGTACAACTGTAATTGCTTATATCCGCAAGGATATATATATCATAGCCGCGGACTGTTTCCTTAAGAACAGCCTTACCTTCGCCCGATGCAAATCTCGGCGTTGCATGATCGATGCAATAGGAATCGCGAAGATATGCCGGGAAGTGAAGCGGAACAGTTCCGTTTTCGACATTGTAGCGGCGCTGCGTTACGAGGTTGGCATCGACGAGGTTGCCGAGCTCTTTGCAGCTGTCAAGCGTAATGAGACCTATCGGAGCATAAGGTATCTTATCATCCGGTGCGGCGCTGAATGTACTTGGCATTATACTTATCCCCTTTTCTTTTAAATTGTTTCAAAAAACTCCGTACGAGTTCTTTTATATCATAACATATATTATTCTTTTTATCAAGGGAGGAAATGCAACAAATTTTCATATCGATAAAATAAAAAAACTCGTCGAAACATACTATATTGACAGTAAATAAGTTTCACAGGCAATCCTGCGGGAAATAATTTTCAAATTTTTTTGAATTTCCCGTTGACGGAATCGGATTTTTGTATTATAATAATCTCTGTTCTTCAGGAACATATGCTGATGTGGCTCAGTCGGTAGAGCAGCTGATTCGTAATCAGCAGGTCAGCGGTTCAAGTCCGCTCATCAGCTCCAAGACGCACAGCGCCATGCTGTGCGTTTTCATTTGCGGGTATAGTTCATCGGTAGAATGCAAGCTTCCCAAGCTTGAGAGGAGGGTTCGATTCCCTTTACCCGCTCCAACAAAAAACGATTGCCAAAACGAGCAAACTGAAATATAATATTTTCCATGAGGTGATTTATTATGTTAGTAAAGAAAATTGACATACACGTTCATACATCATGGGAGGATGATATGCCTCGTTTTGACGGCTCAAATTACGCTACTCCTGAAGAGCTTCGCGCGATGTATGATAAGATGGGAATCGAATTCGGTGTTCTTCTTCCCGGTTCCAATCCCGAATGTTGCTTTCACTACAACACAAGCGGTGATTGCCGCAGGCTCGCAAACAAATATCCCGAAACCTTCGTCTGGTTCTGCAATATTGACCCGCGAATGGGTAATAACTCTCCCGACACGGATTTTACTCCGTTCCTTGAGTATTATAAAAAAGAGGGCGCAAAGGGCGTCGGTGAAATTTGCGCAAATATGTATTTTGATGACCCGATGGTTGAAAATCTTTTTTATCACGTTGAAAAATCCGGTCTTCCGCTCACATTCCATATAGGCAATATGGGAAATGACTATGGTCTCATCGATGACCCCGGACTTCCGCGCCTTGAAAAGGAATTGCAGAAATTCCCGAAGCTCATCTTCCTCGGTCATTCGCAGAAATTCTGGGCGGAGATAAGCGGAGACGTGGGAGATCGCAACGGTTATCCGAA
>JAZSHZ010000062.1:0-3007 GCA_045533555.1 Eubacteriales bacterium | reverse complement strand
CGATCAAGCATTCGTCATGTGCTTCTGTCCAAGGACGACCGTGAAATCCAGAAAGAGAATCCTCTTTTTCTCGTTTTGAATCAACGATCGCATCTATGTTATCATATATAAATTGCTGTGCGGACGAAGAAAACAGAACTGTTATGTATGCCCCGTATTGCCCTGTTCTTTCTTCAGTGAAAATACCAATCTCGTTTCCTTGATCGGTCGGCAGTTTTCTTGTCTTTCCATTGGGCTGTGAAACAACCTCTAACAGTTGCAACTTCAAAAGCCACTTGTTAATTGCAGCGGCGGATATTTTCGGGGTTGTTTCTGAATCCACAAGGTTATTCAAGTGATTGGATATTTCACTTACAGTTAAAGGAGTCTCCGAAATTTGAATGTTTTCACGTTCCTCATCGGACAAAGCAAACCGACTTTTTCGTTGCTTTGTAATCCTCGCAGATTGAACCCCGCCATTTTCGATTACTTGGCGAAGAATATCCGATACATAAAAGAAACATCTTGATAGACGAACATTGTTTGCAATGTCGTTGTCCGGAATCGGAGAATCGTCCAACGGATTAATACCTTTCGCTAATTTGTCGATAAAAGACTTGGCATATTCAATCTTTTCAAGCTCTGTCATAATATTTCTCCCTTCAAATCAGAACTCCATTACAAGGATCCACTTCATGCTGAATGATCTGTGCCGTCCAGCCGGTGTAGGTTTTGGTACGTGTTTGCAGTTCTAAGGCCTGATACTGCACCTTGATGGTCTTTTGCTGATAAAGCTCATAATTCATTCATTTTACGCCGCGGCATTTGCATTGATATAGTCAATGGCACCCTTAACCTTTAACCAAACAGAAACATCGGTAAAGATTTCTACGATACTACCTCTATCTGTAAACGGTGCTTCTTGAAGCACCGACATATCTTTCATAACACCGTTTTGAACGATATATTCGATGATTTGATTTACAAAATAGATCTGATCGGCATCAAGGTTAACATCTTGCAGATATTTAGCAAATACTTCTTTTGCTGCCGCCATGTCAAGTCCAACAATCTCACGAACGAACTCGCCAAGAGGCATTTCACCATATTCTGCTTGATAGTCTTTTTTGCTTCCCACTTCACTCCACAGAATCCGTTCAAGGTCTTGAATATCATCTGTATTGAGCGGAATATTGCTCTTTAGTTTGGCAATAGCCGATTCATTTTGATGCTGACGAATATAAAACTCTGCTTTCGCTTTGTAGTTTTTAAGGTCATCATTTTCAAGATCGGATTCATTCCATGCAACCGCGAGAATTTCATCATCAAAATTGGTAATATATCTCACACTTTTTTTAGGAATGTATTTAATCAAATTGCGGAGATTCTCGCGAATATGTTCAAATTCGTTGATTCCTGCGGTATCTAAGTAATCGGTGTGCAGAATCTTGTTGATGAGATCCGTCTGTGCTATAATTTCGGGAATATTTGCAACGCCGGCAATTCCACTTACCTTTTTATAAAGGTCGGTACGAGCGCGAGAATACTTCTTTCCTGCAAGGTATGCAAGCTCAATGCCATATATCAATGCATCAAAACGAACAGCTGCGGCTTCATCCTCGTCGGGAGTAATTAAGGGGGCAAGCTCTTCTGCTATGAGTAACGTATCTTCATAAGTAAGTGCGTTGTAATTATCGGGATTTGCATATTGTTCCACATAACGCAAATGCTGACGAACGGCAAAATTTTCTTTGTTCAACTCTTTTACTTTGCGAACCATATCGTCAACCAAAGATTTGCGGAATGCAATCAAATCGGGAGTTTGATATGCAATATCTTGCAATTTGAAAGTGATCTGTGCCTTTAATTTGAAGATAGCTCCCTGCAGCGCCATTTGGTTGGCGGTGGGTTTACCGTTGTTCATGCGGAAGAACTCAAAGTTTCCGCAAAAATCGAAGATATAGAATTTGTCCTTATCTTTTCCGTCCATCAGTCCATCGCAGCGACGAGTGCCGCGACCGATCATCTGCCAGAACTTCGCCTTGCTCATCACTTTTTTGAAGAACACAAGGTTCAAGACCTCAGGCACATCGATACCTGTGTCGAGCATATCGACAGAAATAGCAATTTGAGGGAGTTTTTTCGGATCGGAAAATTCATCAATTGCACTCTGCGCGTAGGTCATATAGTTGTCAATAACCTTGGTGTATCCGGGCAAGTGCGGATATTCTTTGCCGAATATCTCATGGATCTTTTCCGCGTGCTCGTGGTTTTTGGCAAATATAATTGTCTTTCCGAGCTTTTCGCCGTAATCGATGCGAAGGCCGTCTTGCATCAGGATGTGGAGTACTTGACGAATGGTGTCCTCGTTAAATACCCACTCGTTGATAGCAGAGGAAGCAATGCTCTCGGGCAACTCACCGTTTTCATCTTCAAACGTATCTTCGTAAGCTTGTCTGTCTTCCTCGGAAAGATCATCGTATACGATACCTTGCTCGACGAATTTCAATTTGCTTTCGACCGACATAAAGTCAACAAGAAATCCATCGGTAACCGCCTGCGAAAGCTCATAGGCATAGGTAGGCACGTTAGTTTCGAGTTCGAAGATGTCATAAGTGTTTTTATCGATTTCATCCTTGGGGGTTGCGGTAAGACCAACCAAGAGGGCATCGAAATAATTGAAGATATCTCTATATTTGTTGTAAATAGAACGGTGCGCCTCGTCTACGATGACGAGATCGAAGTGTCCGACCGTAAAGAGCTTTTTCTCGTCCTCGTCCTTGACGGTATCAATGCAGTTCATCATGGTTTGATAGGTCGAGAATACACAACGCGCGTCAAAATTTTCCTTGTCCTCGCAGAGGTTGGTTACAGAAAGGTCGGGCAGCATATTGACAAAGGAACGCTTTGCCTGTGTAACAAGAGAGTTGCGGTCGGCAAGGAAGAGGATATTCTTCACCCAGCAGTGTTCGAGGAGGACTTTGCAACGAGCAATGACCCTTCTTGTTTGGCGGGAACCGGTGCCCAT
>JAZSHZ010000071.1:0-12823 GCA_045533555.1 Eubacteriales bacterium | reverse complement strand
CAGAAGGAATTCGAGAAGGACGCCCCATTTGCCTCGCACCGACCGGCAACTCTCTCCATGTTCTTTCCAACCTACTGGTTTCTGCTCTCCGCATTTAAATTAATTGCATTTTATCACATCAGAGTGATAAAGTCAATAATTTCAAACTAAAAATTCTTTGCCGAAAGATATCAATCTTCGTTGTAGCAAGCAAAGATCTCTTCGATTCTTTCTTTGTCCTTATTCCGGGTAAGCGCGCTTACCAGAGGAACGATAACAAGCGATACCGCCATTGCGGCAACGCCCATTTCCGGTGATTTTGCTGCCGCCGCAGAGAATCCGGAATCAAGGCTGATAACAAGCGTTGAAATGCCGACAACCAAAAGTCCCGAAAGTATGCCGGAGTATGCTCCGATTTTCGTGATCTTCTTTGAGAAAAGGCCCCAGATGTACGGACCGATAAAACAACCGGAAACAATTCCCCACGAGAAAGACATAAGGCTGACAATAATGGGGATATTCTGCGTCGCGAAAACAAAGGAGCATATGACGAACGCAAGGCAAAGAATTCTTGTGAGAAGCATCTGAACTTCGGGCTTCGTCTCTTTTCTTCTGATCGCAGGGATAAGATCGACCGCAACCGCTGATGCGGAAGTCAGAACAACCGCTTCAAGCGTCGACATTGATGCCGAAAGAAGAAGTATCATGATAATTGCCAGAAGAATAATTCCAAGAGTTCCGCTGCCTAAAACTTCCATAAGAAGCGTCGGTATGATCGCATCAATTCCGCCCTCGGGAAGAACTCCGCCCAGAATGAGCCTTGATGTGCTTCCTATGAGGTATGCGCCGCATCCGATAACAACGCAGAAAATGGTGGAGATGATCGTTCCTCTTTTGATTGCCGCAGTATCCTTGATTGCATAGAACTTGCCGATCATCTGCGGAAGTCCCCATGTTCCGAAGCTTGTGAGCATAATGTTGAAGCAAAGGAATTTGAAAGACGATCCGCCAAAGATATTTGTCAGCTGCTCGCCTGTCGTCGGATTGGGGTCACCGGGGACGGAGCTGAAATTTCCGAGGTTTTCAATCAATCCCGAAACACCGCCAACCGCATCGTGCCCGAGAACCACGCAGACGAGACATACGACGCCGACAATCATTATAACACCCTGAATGAGGTCTGTATATGCCGTTGCGATATATCCGCCCGCAACAAGGTAAACCGCCGTGAGGCAGGCAAGAATGAGCATCCATACCCAGGTTTCAATGCCGGGGAATACCGCGCCGAAGAGAGAGCCCAGGCCTTTATAAACTGCCGCGGAATACGGCACGAGGAACACGAAGATAATGATCGCCGCGAGAATTTTCATTCCCTTTGAAGCATAACGCTTTTCGAAATAATCAGGCATCGTTCTCGCATTAAGCTTTTTCGTCATCTTTCTCGTTCTGTTTGCAAACAGTATCCAGGACAGCAGGCATCCGAGAACGGCATTGCCGATTCCGATCCAGATGCTTCCGAGACCGATGTTCCAACCATGCTGACCCGCATAGCCGACAAAAACGACCGCCGAAAAATATGTGGTTCCGTATGCAAAGGCGGTCGCCCATGCGCCGATATTTCTGCCGCCGATTAAAAATCCATCAAGAGTTTTTGATTTTCCGGCACTCAAAAAGCCGATAAATGCCATCGCAGTTGCATATATGGCAAGAGCAATGACTGTGTAGAGCTGTGTGTTTGTCATTTTCTTCCTCCGGGTCTTGTTTTTTTCTGTTACATAGCATATAATACTTTCATGCATTAGTCAAACGAATGCTTTTGATGTTTATCATCGAAAATTTCGATACAGGAGGAAGAACGATGGAACTACGCAATCTGATCACTTTCATTCATGTTGCGGAACTCGGCAGTTTCACAAAAGCCGCGGAGCAGCTCGGCTATTCGCAATCGACGGTTTCTTTTCAGATAAAGCAGCTTGAGGATGAGCTCGGATGTCTTTTATTTGAAAGAATAAATCACACCATAACGCTTACCCAAAGGGGACGCGAGCTCGTTTCATATGCTCATCAGATCCGCACTCTGACCGATGAATTCAGGGAAAATCTCGAGGAAGAAAAGAAATGCAGCGGCCACATACATCTTGTGACTCCCGATTCCCTGTGCGATGCCATGGTTACGCAGAACTATATTGATTTTCATAAAAAACACCCCGATATTTCCGTCAAGTTCACAACCGCAGATACCGCAGTGATGTTTGATATGCTCGACCATAACGAGGCGGATGTCATCATCACTCTTGACAGCCACTCATACCACAAGGACTATGTTATTGCCAAAGAACAACCTGTTTCAATGCACTTTGTCGCAAACGCAAAATCGAGGTTTTCGGGCATAAAGAACCTATCGATTCGCGATATCGCAAACGAACCTTTCATTCTGACCGAATACGGCCAGGGTTACAGACGCGTTTTTGACAAAGAGCTTGCGAAGAAATCATTGGAAATAACCCCCATTCTCGAGATTGGAAGAACAGATATGATAACGGCTCTGATCGCTCAGGACGATCTCTATTCATTTCTCCCCGACTTCGTCACAAAGGAGTTGGTCGAGTCCGGTGAATTATGTTATCTTGATATTTGTGATATGGATATAGACATCTGGAAACAGCTTATCTATCACAAAAACAAATGGATGTCAAAAGCACTCAGGACATTGATTGAATATATGATCGAGCACGATTTTGCAGATCAATAATAAGATGAATTGTCAAACTAAGTGCAACAGTTAGACAATTCATCAAGATAATAATCGGGGATTTGTTTTTTATCAAATTATATCACAAAATATAACGAACAAAACCTCTCTTGTCTTGATAGACAAAAGAGGTTTTGTTGGTGGACGATAACGGACTCGAACCGCTGACCCTCTGCACGTCAAGCAGATGCTCTACCAGCTGAGCTAATCGTCCTTGTTTTTTGAATGCTAGATTATTATACATAAACCGCAACTGTTTGTCAAGCTTTTTTTCAGAAAAACATAAAAAATCCCGCAAAAGAAAAATTGCAGGATTCTTTATGTCAATTTTGAATTCTCAAATTACTGAACAGCATTAGCCTTCTTAGCCATCTTGCTCTTCTTACGAGCAGCGCAGTTCTTGGAAATAATTCCCTTGCGAGCCGCAACGTCGATGCTCTGTGCTGCAGTGTTGTATGCTGCCGAAGCGTCGCCGCCCTCGGAAATAGCGGCCTCGCACTTCTTGAGCGATGTTTTGAGCTCGGACTTAGCTGCCTGGTTACGTGCTGCGTAAACCTTTGTGAGTTCAACGCGCTTCTTTGCGGATTTAATATTGGGCAAAGCGTCCACCTCCTTAAATTACTTGGTATTGTTACCGAATTATTCTACCATTAAAACGCAAATATTGCAAGTGTTTTTTTAGATTTTTTTGAAATTTTGTATATACCCGACAAATCGGCAAAAAATATTATACATATATGAGGTGATTTTATATGAATAATATACGAACAGACCTTGCTCTTGAGGCGCGCGAGGTATGGAAAGAGAGCGCCGAGGAAACCTCTGAGCTTGCGGGAGTCTCCGCGCGGGAGCTTGTTTCAAACGGTTTTCCCGTGACGCGCGTGAGGATTCTTGACGAAGAGGGTGAGCGAGCGCTCGGCAAGAAGCGCGGCGCATATGTCACGGTCGAGCTCTCGGGAATTTCCCGCCGCGAGACGGAAACCTTTCCGCGGGCAATCGAAACCGTTGCCGCCGAGCTTTCGCAGATTCTTCCCGAAAGCCGCGGGTGCGTTCTCATAGTCGGGCTCGGCAACGACGGAATAACCCCGGATGCAGTCGGCAAGAGTACGGTTGAGAACATCGTCGTCACCCGCCATCTTGTGGACACGCTTCCCGAGCTCTTCGGAAGTCTTCGCCCCGTTTCCGCCGTTACCCCGGGTGTGCTCGGTATGACGGGCGTGGAGAGCGGCGAGATCATTCGCGGTGTCTGCGACAAGGTGAAGCCCGATTTCATAATCGTCATTGATGCGCTCGCCTCACTCCGCCTGTCAAGGCTTTGCAAAACCGTTCAGATAACCGATACCGGCATCGTCCCCGGTTCGGGAGTCGGCAATGCCCGCGCGGCGATAACGCGCGAGACGATGGGAGTCCCCGTCATTGCAATCGGAGTTCCCACCGTTGTCGATATTGCAACGATAATACGGAGCTTTGCGGATGATTCGGGAATCGATATTGCGCCCGAGAAGCTTGCGGAATACAGCGAAAAGCTTCTCGTCACCCCCAAGGACATCGACATACACGTCTCCGACATCGGAAGGATCCTCGGCTATGCGATAAACACTGTTCTGCAGTCGGGAATGAGCATAGAGGAGATGGATGAATTTTTATCCTGAATAATGAAAAACATCTTGCCTCACGCGCAGATTTTCTATATAATATTTTTCGGGGTGTTTTATATGACTTATGAAGAAATTATCTCCCGCCTTGACTTTCGCGGCGGAGAGATCCCGATACTCTCGGAGCTACATAAAAAATACGGCCCGCAAAAGGAATTTGCTTGGGAAAAATATTCCGCGGGCGATGATGCCTTTCTTGCATTTCTTGAGGAATGTGAGAAGGAGAGTAGCATTGAAATGGGATATCTCGTTCTCTATTTTTATCTCCTTTTCGGAGAGCATACATACGAAATCTGCAGAAAGCGCGGCATTCCCGAGCAGAATTTTATCTGGCTTATGAGCGCATATCCCGCCGTCAGCATCATTAACCACGGCCAGACGGGAAAATACGGGCTCGGTCTCCCGATATACAGAAGCTTTATGCGGAGATACGTCGAGGCGGTCATCTTCAAGCTCGGCAGGCTGGAATTTGAGGTTATGCCTTCCCCGCTCGATTTTGAAATCGGCGGAAGAAAAATCAAAAAGGGCGAAACCGTCCTCAACGTTCATATCCCGCGCGATGAACCGCTCACGGAGGAGCTCTGCGAGGATTCCTACAAGCAGGCAAAGGAATTTTTCAGAAAGCATTTTGATATCGAAAGCCCCGTCTTCATCTGCGAATCGTGGCTTTGCGACCCGTGGCTCGAAGAATGCCTCGGTGAGAGTTCGGCGATACTCAATTTTCAGAGGAAATTCAAAATCCTCGAGGTGACCGACGATGCCGACGATGCAATCGGATGGATTTTCGGAAAGAAGCTCGATGACATAAACGACTATGCCGAAGATACGACCATCCGCCGCACCGCAAAGAAAAAGCTTCTTGCGGGCGAGAGGATAGGAACTGCGCTCGGAGCAAGGCTTTAAGGAGGATTCTTTTATGAAATATGATGATTTTATCGGAAAGCTCGGCTTCTGCGAAGAGGAGATTTCCCTTCTTGCGGATGCGCGCGAAAAATGCTCCGAAGAAACGCTCTCCGAGGCGAGAACCTTCTATGACAAGGGCGATGAAGCCTTCGGCGAATATCTCGCCGCTCTCTCGGAAAAGCTCGGAGTTGACATCAATATATTGACTCTTTATATCTATCTCCGCTTCTCGGAGAATACATATAAGCTTTTCAAGGCGCACGGAATATCTGATGAAGACTTTTTTGAATCGATGGCTTGCTGGAAAATCGTCAGCGATATCACATTCGAGCGCACGGGACACTACGGCGTCGCGCAGACGGTATATCGCAGCTGGCAGAGGCGCTGCGTCGATGCGACGATTTTCCGTCTCGGCAGACTCGAATTTGAGACGATACCCTCAAGATGGAATTTTGAGGTTGACGGAGTCACCCTTCGCGAGGGAGAAACCTGCATAAGTGTCCATATCCCCCGCAAGGACAAATTTGACGAGGCTTCCTGCGAGGCGGCATATGAGCGCGCAAGAAAGTTTTTCAAAAAGCATTTCAATATGGATAAAGTCGTCTTCATCTGCCATTCGTGGCTTATGGATCCGTGGCTTTGCGATACACTTCCCGAAACCTCGACAATCGTAAATTTCCAAAAGAAATATAAAATTATTGAGGTTGACGACAATGTAAACAGTGCAATCGGATGGATTTTCGGAAAGAAGCCCGATGACATAAACGACTACCCCGAGGATACGACCATCCGCCGCGCCGCAAAGAAAAAGCTTCTTGCGGGCGAGAGGATAGGAACTGCGCTCGGTGCAAGGCTTTAAAACGGAGGTAATGACAGATGTCTAAAATAAATGACGGAATTTCTGCGGTTGAAAATAAAATAACATCCTTTCTTCTTATCGGTCAATCCAATATGGCGGGCAGAGGCGATTTCGGCGAAGTGCCCGAAATTCTCAATAAGAACTGCTTTATGCTCCGCATGGGCAGATGGCAGATGATGCGCGAGCCGATAAACTGCGACAGGCAGATTTTCGAAGGCAGCTTCCATAGCGGAATAAGCCTTGCGGCAAGCTTTGCGGATGAGCTCCAGAAGGCAACGGATTCGCCCATCGGGCTTATCCCCTGCGCCGACGGAGGAACAACGGTCGAGCAATGGATGCCGGGCGAAGTGCTCTTTGACCACGCGGTTATGATGACAAATCTCGCAAAAAGGACATCGAATCTCGGAGGCATTCTCTGGCATCAGGGAGAGAACAACTGCATCGATTTCGACCCCGTGGGCTATAAGAAGAAGCTTATAACAATGCTGACGGAGCTTCGAGCTCTTCTCGGTGCGGAGAAAAAGCCGCTTATTATGGGCGAGCTTGCATGGGATACCGACTCTAAGCTTGATTGGGCAAAGAATATCCCCGAAATGAATGCTCTTATCCACGAGGTTGCCGCGGAGCTTCCATATTGCGGAGTCGTCTCCTCAAAAGGTCTTTCAATGAAGGCGGATGGAATTCACTTTGACTCCAAAGCGCTTCGCGAATTCGGGCGCAGATATTTTGAAAAATATATGGAAATTGCAAGCAGATAAGGAGAAAACAAATGACAACAATTCTTTTGATACGCCACGGTGAGAGCGCCGCGAACCGCGCGGATGTTTTCGCGGGCAACTATGATGCAGAGCTTCTTGAAAACGGCTTTAACCAGGCAAGGTGCAGTGCAAAATTCATAAAGGAAAATTATAAGGTCGACAAGGTCTATGCGAGCGACCTTCATCGAGCCTATAACACGGGTAAATGCGTTGCGGATGCTTTCGGCCTTGAGGTTGAGGCTTCGGCAAGGTTCCGCGAAATTGATGCAGGCGAATGGGAAGGTGTCAGATTCTCCGAAATCTATGAGCGCTGGCCCGAGGAATTCACGGTCTGGATGAACGACCTGCCTCACGGATATTGTCCCGGCGGCGAAACGGTTCACGAGCTTGGTGAGCGTATCTTCGGAGAGGTCAGCCGCGTCGCAAGGGAGAATGACGGAAAGATAATCGTTATTGCAACCCACGCGACACCCGTCAGAGTCGCATACACTATGGCGAAATACGGTTCGGTTGAAAAAATTGAGGAGAACCCCTGGCCGTCAAACGCATCCGTCTCTGTTCTCTACTACGAAAACGGAAGCTGGTCCTGCGGGGACTATAGCCTCGACAAGCATATGGGCGACCTTTGCACATATCTCCCGAATGATGTTGAATAAAAAATAAAATGCTGTGGGAAAGTCCACAGCATTTTATTTTGGCTTTATAACCTCGCCTTTTTCGTTTATGTAGTAATAGATATTCCCGATTCCCGTGAAGTTGTTTCCGCCATACGATATCCGTGCAAGACCGTTGTCGGCAAAGCTTTCCGCAATGTCCGCATCGGTTTCTATGACCGTATTCCCCTCTTCGTCGATATATTTCCAGCCTTCACCGTAAGTATTCACAAGCGCGAGTCCGTTTTTTGCAAATGAGCTTGCTTCGTCAAATTGCGGAGGAAAAACAAATTCTCCCGATTCGTTGATATACCCGAATTTTCCGTCCTTTCGCACTACCGCAAGACCGTTGTCGGCAAAGCCCCACGCTTCTTCAAAGACAGGCTTGATTACATACTCTCCGCGGGTATTTATATATCCCGCTATGACTCCGTCACCGCCCGAAACGCTTACCGAGGCAAGTCCGTTCGGCATAAAATCGCTTGCAAAATCAAATTTTGCTTCTATGACAACCTTTCCCGATCTGTCGATATATCCCCATTTGCCGATTCCTTCTTCCCCATCACAAAACGGGATAAGCTCTTTTTTGCGCCAAACATCACTTTCGGATTTCTTCGCAGATAAGACATACCTTCCTTTTTTATCTATATGCTTCCATCCGACATCTTTCAGTCCGACAAGCGCAGTTCCATCATCGGAAAACAGCTCCGCAACATCGAATCGCGGCTCTATCACAATCTCCCCGGTCATTGTGCAATAGCCGTATTTTTCCGCTTCCCCGTCATAATACGGAACAAGAAAGTGATCGGGAGCTTCGATAAGCGATATCAGAAGACATACCATAACCGCAAATAAGCACAGGGACAAAAGCTTTTTCATTTTCTCCCCTCCTCTGCTTTTATTTTACAATAATTCTTTCACCGATGCAAGAAAAAACCGAGGCGGACTAAATCTGCCTCAGTTCGTTCAATTTATCGTATACGAGAATATGTTTTTCGTCCGTATCCTTGTCTGTGTGCCAATGCCCCGAATACCAGTATTTGTATGTGACGTTTTCTTCAATATAGGTTGTCAGCTCCGCAAGCTCCGGACAGAAGGTTCCGTGAGGCGGAGTTTCTTCATATTTATGGGTGAGGATATAGTCAAATGCAAAATTATGCTTTTTCAAGTTCTCATATGCAAGTTTGATCTCACTCTCCGTCGGCTCATCGCCCGGATGATAGAGCCCCATTTCGTGCCATCGCTTACCGGATTTGCACCCGCCGAAGACGAAAAAGCTTTTGCCCTCAATTTCAAACACGTTTCCGCGCTGAAGTCGGACGATATGCGGAGTGAGTCTGTTGACTCTTCCGCCGCACCAATCCTCTTCGGAAAAGCTTTTGATGAACTCAAAGTTTTCATGATTGCCGTCAACAATTGCGATATTCTTTTTTATTGAAAGGAAGAACTCGGTAAATGCGCGGTTTTCTTCCGTGTCCTCAAACTCCATACACACGTCTCCGAGAATGAGCAACAGATCTTTTTCGGACGCATTTTCAACATACTGTATAAGCCCTTTAAAATTCAACTCTCCGTGTATATCACTTATGAGGTATATCATCTTATAAGCTCACCTTTCCCGCTTTTTACGAGGGCGATGAAATCCTCGCTTGTCCTGATTTCATTTTCCGAAAGCATCCCGCTGAGGGCGAGATCGTCAAGCCTATGTGCATCGCTTCCCGCCGTTACGAGGAGATTATATTCTTTTGCATCCGCTTCGCTTTTTTCAGAATAGTCGTCGTGGCGCGGGTTGGAATTATAAATCTCAAAGCCGTCTGCCGCATCGGGTGTCGGGAAGGAGCCATGGTCGCGGTTGGGGTGCGCCTGAATGACAAACACGTCGTTTTCCTTCATAAGACGATAGAAGTCCTGCGCAGAAAGACTGCATATATCGGGGTTTGCGCGGACAAGCTCCTCCGTTATACCATAAGTGAGGTAATGGTTCGGAATTTTTCCGAGCTCGAATTCCACGCCGAGGAGAACATTCACACCGTATTTTTCCGCAACGGCGGCAGCATTGTGATAACCGAGGAAGAGGCGGTCAACCTGCTCGTCCCAGCTATCATCCTCCGATGAAAGGAAATAGTTTTCCTTCATATGGTCGGTTATTATAACTGTCTTATATCCTGCCTCGGCATAGAGGCGCACCATCTCGGCAGCCTCTACCTTTGAACAACGGCTTGATTCCGCCGTGTGAAGATGCGGTTCGATTTTAAACATTTTATATCACCCTTCTATTCAAGAATATTTGTTGTTATATAGTCGACGCCCATTGCAATCAAATCTTCTGCGCGCGCTTTATCATCGCACGTCCAACAGTTCAGCTTCATTCCGAGCGAGTGTATTTTCTCAACGAGCTCACGTGTCAGAACTCCATAATACAGATCAAGGTCGAGCTTGTTATCATAAGCAAGCTTTATGAAGCCGTCCGGGTCATCGCCAAATCTCTTGCTGACGAGAAGCTGAACACTTGCATCGGGCAGAAGCTTGCGGAGTGTTATGCAGTTTTCGGCAGAAAACGATATGAATATCATATTTTCGAGATATCCGAGCTTCTCAATCTCCCCGACAAGGCGGGAAATATTCGTTTCTCCGAATGCACCCTTGAGTTCAAGAACGCATACCTTTTCATATTTCTTGCAAATATTTATATAATCCGTAAGAAACGGTATCCTTATATCCCGGCGGTTATAGCTTCCGTCAATATCCGCAAGCACAACTTCTCTGATTTCCGAAACCGAGCTTTCTTCAACATTTATATTTACCGCTCCGTCCGACACGCGCTCGGTCGTTTCATCGTGGATAACGACAAATTCACCGTCCTTCGTGACGTGTATATCCGTTTCCACCCCGAAATAGCTTCTGTTGCCTGCGGCAACGAATGCGGCGCAGGTATTTTCACGTTCAAGCCCCGATAGACCGCGATGCGCGATAATCGGGATCCTTTTCCCTTCGATTTTTATGGTGTCCATAAGCATCACCCAAGTAATTATAGCACAGGTCAAACAGAAAAGGCAACGGTATCCGTTGCCTTTTTACATATTTAGTTATTTTCGAAATGCTCCCTCGCGAGCTTCTTAATGACTCCCGAAAGTCCGATTATACCGATAAGGTTGGGGATCGCCATAAGCCCATTCATCATCTCGGAAATGCTCCAGACAAGATCGAGGCTTCCTATCGCGCCGATGAAAACGAACGCGACATAGATGTAACGATATATGAGGACTGCCTTTCGCGAATTTTTCGAAAGGAATTCAATGCAGACCTCGCCGTAATATCCCCAGCCGAGAATCGTCGAAAGCGCAAAGAAAACGGTTGAGAGCGTGACAATTATTCCACCGACGCCGGGGAGAATTTCATTGAACGATGCGATGCTGAGCGCCGCACCATTGAATTCGCCGCTCTGCCAGAAATCGCAGGTGAGAATGACGAGCGCGGAGAACGTGCAGATGACGATGCTCGTGAAGAAGACTTCAAACATACCCCAGAGACCCTGCTTGACGGGGTCCTCCGTGCTCGATGCCGCGTGGGCAATCGGAGCGCTTCCGAGGCCTGCTTCGTTTGAAAAGACTCCGCGCGAGAAGCCGAACTGCATTGCGCGCATTATGCCATAACCCGCAACTCCGCCGAACGCCGCCTTGAAATTGAAGGCTTCGCGGAAGATAAGCGCAAACGCCGCGGGGATTTCTCTTACTCTCAATATGAGCGCAATGAGCGCGCAAGCGACGAAGAATATCGCCATAAACGGGACAAGCTTTTCATTGACGGAGGCGATTCGCTTCATTCCTCCGAGAACTACCGCCGCGGTGATGACCGTCAGGATGATTCCCGTTATCCATGGGCTTACCCCTACGGTGCTCTCAAGCGCGATCGCGATCGAGTTTGACTGCGTCGCATTTCCTGTTCCGAGGCAGGCAATCATCGCGAAGACCGCGAAAACACCCGCAAGGAGCGGAAGCTTCAGACCGTTTTTGATATAATACATCGGGCCGCCTACCCAGCGACCGTTCTCATTCTTTTCGCGGAATTTAAGCGCGAGGATTATCTCGCCGTATTTCGTGACCATTCCGAGGAGTGCGCTTATCCACATCCAGAACACAGCACCCGGACCTCCGGAGACTATCGCCGTCGCAAGACCTGCGATGCTTCCCGTTCCGATCGTTCCCGCCATTGCGGTTGCAACCGCCTGAAAGGGACTTACGCCCGAGCTTGATTTCTCGTGTTGGTTTTTGGAGAAGACTCCGAGAATCGTGTTGCGGAGCATATATCCGAACCTGCGAAACTGCGGAAATCCCATCCTTATTGAGAGAAACAGCCCCGTTCCTATAAGGAGCGTGAGCATGATCGGCCCCCAGACAACGCCATTTATTTTTGCGACGATTTCACTTATGATTTCCATTTGACTATCCCCTGTAAGTTTTTCTGCTTATTCGAGACCTTCCCTGTCCGGCAGGTGGCACACCTCGCATTTGTTGGTTGACAAAACAACCGATGTTCTTGTCAACGAGACTCCACCGATTGATTTGACGAAATTGAGAATCTCCTCGAGATTCTTTCCCGTCTTTGTCACAACCTTGAGAATAAAATCAAAATCTCCCGCGATATAGTGACACTCAACAATTGAGTCATTGCGGTTTATCTGATTTATAAATTCCTCATTATATTTAGGATGCTCAAGACTGACGGAAATAAACGCCCAAAGCTCGCGCCCAAGCGCCGCCTGGTCAATAATCGCCGTATATTGAGCGATAACACCCGCCGCCTCAAGCTTCTTTATGCGCTCAATGACCGCCGAGGTGGATAAATTTATCTTCGCACCAATTACGCTTGATTTCTCCCTCGCGTTCTCTTTGAGACATTCAAGTATACGATAATCGAGAATATCCATTATATCCCCTCCCGAAACAAATAAATTATATTAAAAACAGAAAATTTTGTAAAGCAATAGAAAAATCATAAGTATTATTTTTGTTATTTTAAATTTTTGCCGAATTTTTTATCTTATAAACTCCTTTTCACAGTAAATATTTCCAAGAGAACGCTTATACAAAAAGGGATTGTAACGAAATGCATTTTGCTACAACCCCTTTGGGGCTTTAGAAAAATAGTGCAGAATGAGCAAATCGGACCCGAAGTAGTACATAAGTACGTCGAGAGGTCCGATAAGCTTTACGCATAAAGTGTAACTAAATCCTCAAATTCGGCTTCTGCCGAATTTTCAATTT
>JAZSHZ010000275.1:0-2988 GCA_045533555.1 Eubacteriales bacterium | reverse complement strand
TTATGGAGGAAAATAAAATGAACAACAATAATTCAGTAATCTATCAGGACCCGCAGGGAAATGATGCAAAGGGATATTTCATAAACGGAAAGACATATAAGGACCCGGCGGGGACGCAGCGAGTCGATATCGGCTCTGTCGTCCCCACCGCGGGAGGAACGTTTATGAGAACAGGAATGGGAAGCGTCAAGACGCCGCAGAGCGTAACGGACGATATCCGAAACAGTTATAAAGCGGCAGGGCAGAATCTCAATGAATCCTACAACGCGCAGAGAGACGGGATACGCGGTGCACTCAAGCTCCGTGAGCATCAGACGAACAGGCAGAAGCAGAATGTCCGGAATCAGTATGCAAATGCGAACAGAACGGCATATCAGGCATATGTCAATGCCTCAAATCCCTATGGCGCGGCGGCGGAGCAGAATGCAAGGCTCGGGCTTGCGAACTCCGGATACTCCGAAAGCTCTAAAATGCGCCTTGCAAATGCATATCAGCAGTCGATAGGCGAAAATACGAGAGAAAGAGACGAATATATAAACGAGCTTGACAATGCACTCATTGAAGCAAGATACAAGGGTGATATTGACCTCGCAAATGCGCTGAGCGAGCATAAAATGCGCGTCTATCAGCATGGAATTGATGCCGCTGAGGCAATCGCCGCGCAGCAGAATCAAGCATATAATGCCGCAATGGATTTCGAGCGCGACAGATGGAACAGAAGCGTCGATGAGCGCCGCCTCGCAAACGATGACCGCGCGTTCTATGCTGACGAAGCCTTCCGAAATAAGCAATTTGATGCAGATGAGGCTTATCGATATAAGAAATTCTATGCCGATGAAGCATACAGGAACAGACCGAAGGCTTCTGCGGCAAAGAAAGATGAAACGTGGGAAAGAGCGCGGAAGTTGTATGATATGGGATTCCGGAACGAATGGATATATGACGTTCTCGGAGTAAATGAAGAAGATTATATGGGAGAAATGAGATGACCTACATATTTTTTATGCTCTTCGGAGTTTGCCTCTTCGCTGCGGGGATAGTCTTTGAAAGGCTTTCATATTGCGAGGATGAGGAAATAATTCCGGAGAAAGAGGAAGAGACGGAAACCGATTTTAAAATGCTCCGTCAGTGGGAGAATCTTCTCGGCTATGACGGAAACGAACAGGAGGAAGATGAATGAGAATCGAAAAAACACCCGAGGGAATCTATCGCGAATATACAAAGGCCTGCGCCTATAACCGCGGTATTGACCTCTATGAAACAGTCAGGAAGAATGAAAATTTCTTCATCGGGAAGCAGTGGGAGGGGCTCAATGCCCCTGACCTTCCGAAGCCCGTCATCAATGTTTTGCGCCGCGTCGTCAATTATTTTATCTCGATGATAGTCGCCGATGATGTCGGCGTCGCGTTCACTCCGTTCATAACGACGGAGGATATGCGGAAAAAGGCGGAGATATGGTCGCGGGAGGTCGAGCGCACGATCGAGCTTTCCGAGATAAAGGAAAAATCGCGCGATGTCATCCGCAATGCCGCAGTTGACGGCGACGGAATCCTCTATTTCTATTTTGACCCGAATGCAGAAACGGGCCAGCTTGCCCGCGGCAGAATCGCCTGCGAGGTTGTCGATAACACGAACGTTATGTTCGGAAACCCATATTCGCACGACGTCCAGAAGCAGCCGTATATCCTCATCGAGCAGAGAATCAGCGTCGATGCGGCGAGGGATGAGGCAATGCGCTTCGGAATGAGCGAAAGCGATGCGATGCAGATTCTCCCGGACAGCGAATATGAGATGTATGATATAAGCGAAAAGGCGCATAACGATGATCTTGCAACGGTGCTGATAAAATTCTGGCGCGAAAACGGCACTGTCCGCGCGATTAAAACGACGCGGACGATGACTATCCGCAAGGAATGGGACACGGGCTATCGCAGATATCCGATTTCGGTGATGCAGTGGGAAAAGGTCAAAAACTCCTACCACGGTGCCGCGGCGATAACTGGGCTTATCCCGAATCAGATAAGCATAAACCAGCTCTTTGCAATGGCAGTGCATTCCGTCAAGGCGAGCGCATTCCCGAAGACGATATATGATGCGACGAAGATTTCATCGTGGTCAAATAAGGTCGGTCAGGCAATCGGGGTTATCGGCAATCCGAATGAAGCGATTGCATCGAGCTTCCGCGGCGCGGATATGTCCGCTCAGGTTATGCAGCTCATTGATAAGATGATTCAGTATACGCTTGAATTTATGGGGGCTTCGGATGCGGCTTTGGGAAATATCAACCCGCAGAATACATCTGCGATAATCGCAACACAGAAGGCATCGGCGATGCCGCTTGAGCTTCAGAAGCTTGCATACCTGCGCTTTACCGAGGATTATGTCAGAACGGTTGTCGATATGATGGGCGTGGACTATGGCGTCCGTGAGGTGCAGTCCGATGAAAACAGCGAGGTGACGACAGAGCTTTTCGATTTCGGAAGCGACAGTGCCTTCGAAATGCATATGAAGGTCGATATCGGCTCTGCGGCATATTGGAGTGAGCTTATGCAGGTGCAGACTATGGATAACCTTTTCGCAAAGGGAGTCATAACCGATGTGCTTACGTATCTTGAGGGAATCCCCGAGCAGTATTTGAGGAATAAGAGCAAGCTGATTGCAAAAATAAAGAATGAGCAGGCGTCGCTCCTGCCGATGAACGGCGCAATGCCCGAGGCTCCCGCAGGCGCAATGCCTCCGGCAGATAATATCCCGATGCCGCAAGGCGCAATCTGAGAAAGGAGGTGGGCGGATGCGCTCATCGCATCCGCCCGAAAACAGACTATTGAAAAATACATTTAATTATAATACAATAAAGGAGATGAATTTATGTATTACATAGATGAATTCTTAAAAAAGAACAGACCAAAAACATTTATGGACTATGCCCCGGGCGAAATCCCGAAGAAGACAACAACCACCGCAGGGATGATTCACGAATCGCCCGCA
>JAZSHZ010000199.1:0-6252 GCA_045533555.1 Eubacteriales bacterium | reverse complement strand
AATATAGAAATGTCAGTCAAGGCAGAGCTTTCAAACGGCGGACTCTATGACATTACAAAAGCTCTCAAAAAGTTTGACGGAAGCGTTGACTCAAATTGCAGCTATGAGATTGAATCAAGTGACAGCAGTGTTCTGAAGGTTGAAGATGACGGAGCTGTGAGTGCAATTGCAGAAGGAACTGCGAAAATAACAGTTGAAGTAACAGTTGCAGGAATGACCAAGAGCTATGAATATGAAATTCAGGTGACGGAATATGATCCGGACTATGCATTCGACATTGATTTTATGACGGTTGACACATCGACACTCTCAAACACATATTGCACATCCAAAACAAAGGGCGATGGCTGGAGTGTTGATACCAAAAATTCTGTGGCAGTAAATTATGCGGGAACGGCTCAATCTGTCAGATTTAACACACAATATGTTATTTATGCGTATATCGGCGGAGTCCGTGGAGCATTTGCCGTAAATTTTGACGTTGAGAACGCAGGAACATATGATGTGAGTGCGCATCTTGTGAAATATCCGACCTGCGGACTTGTCGATTTCTATATAGACGGAAGCTATGTCGGATCATATGATGCATATGATGCAACAGGAGATGTTAAAACCACGATTGAAGCACCGCTTCTCGGCGTTGAGCTTACTGAGGGTACGCACAACCTTGTTATAGTTCCGTCAAAGATTACCGGCGGTACGGGAATGAATGTATTTATAAACAAGGTTTCATTTATTCCGTCAAGTTCTCCGGCGTGCATAGCAAAAGTTACTGCCGGAATTGAGGAAGTTAAGCTGGAAAACGGAGTAAGCAAGCAGATAATGCCACAGGCAGAGCTTTCAAACGGCGGACTCTATGACATTACAAAGGCTCTCAAAAAGTTTGACGGAAGCGTTGATTCAAGCCGCATCTGTGAACTTAAATCAAGTGACGGTAACGTTATCAGGGTTGAGAAAAATAATACAATTGTTGCGGTCGGAGAAGGCAATGCGACGGTCACGCTTTTTGTAACCGTTGGAGGCACAACGCTTACTGAAGAGACGGAGATTACAGTTGTTCCGATTGTCTTTAGCGAATTTGAGATTTCGGTTGATAAAAAATACTTATTGCTTGACGATGCCGAGGGGGCAAAGATAAACCTTCAGGGTAAATATACAAATGGTCAGGATGTAAATTTTGCAGAAGATGCAGAGGTTGTTTACACAAGCTCAAATCCGCTTGTTGCGACAGTCGATGAAAATGGAACGGTCTTGCCGGTTGGTGTAGGAAAAACAACCTTGACGGTATCTGCGACTGTCGGCAAGGTTACATTTGTCCGTGAATATGAGATGCAGGTATCAAAAGAAAAAATCTATCCGTCATTTATGATTGATTTCCGTGCGGGAGCACAGGCGGAGGGAGTCAGCAGTCCGTTTGATGCAACGATCGAAAACAGCGGATGGAAAATAAACCGCGAAAAGTCACATGAGTATGTGCTTGGTAAGGATCCGGGAAATTCAAGCCGCAATATTACATATTTCCTCGGAAACTATATGCTTGTCAACACGCATGTGGACCGATATATTTCAATAGACATATCAATTCCTGAGACTTGCTGGTATGCAATTGAGCTTGCGGGAGGAACCAGTGCCGCAAGCGGACTTACCAAGATATATGCAGACGATAAATATATCGGCGAATATGATTTCTATTCGCCAACAACGGTTGCAGCGGCGGGTTCTGTAAAACTCAGGCCAATGATGCTCGAAGCCGGAATACACACATTCACGTTCTATCCTTCGGAAGCAAGGGATCCAAACCCCAAATATCCGACAAACTGCGGACAGTTTATTACGACAATTGATTTTGTCGGCACGGGAAGCAAACCTGAAATAAAAAAGGTTTCAGCAGGTGTTGATGCGGAAGAATTGTATGTGGGAGCATCAATAGATACCAATATAACCGTGGAACACAACAACGGAACGATTTACGGGATCGAGAATATGCTTTCGGGAGAGAAAGAAGAGAACTTCTCATATACGTTTGAAAGTACAAATGAGGATGTTGTTAAAATTATGGAAGACGGAACAGTGCGTGCCGTAGGTGAAGGAGATGCAGAGCTTGTTCTCAATGTAAATCACGGAGAGGGTTTTTATACGGAGAGAACGCCTATGAAAGTCGGCAATGCTTATTTCGATTCTGTAAAGATTGAACTCTCATCCGAAAAAGTTTTTGTCGGAGGAAGCATAGAGGTTGAGGTTAAAGCTCTTTTAAATACCGGAGAAGAAATAAAGGAGCACGATTATACAATGCAGCTTGTCTCATCTGATGCTGATATTGCGGAAATTTCCGGAAGCACAATAAGAGGTATTTCGGAAGGAATCGTTGATATAACGGCAGAGGTGGAATTCAACGGAATGAAGAAGAATGCAACGGTGTCGCTGCCTGTTGAAGCTGTAGCATTCTCCGGGATAAAGGCGTCGGCTGATAAGCCGTATATCAGTTTGTTGGACAATACAGGTGCAAAGATAATCGTTAAAGGTGTGAACAATGACGGCTCGGCTGCAGAGCTCAAAGATGTGACTTACACATATAATGTGATCGACACAGACCTTGTCGATGTCAGTGAAGACGGTCATATAACGGCGAAAGCGGCAGGAAGGGCAAGCATTGAGGTTGTTGCAAGTATTGGAGGTGTAGACTTTACAGATGTTCTGACCGTTACGGCAAGCTCGGCAAAAACAGCTCCAACGGTCTATACATATGAAATGCGTGAAAATGCACGTACAAACGGCAATAAGTACGATTGGGCAAAAAGTGAGAAGAAGATTGCGATTGACGGTGCAGAGGAGGCACTGACACATCTCGATGAGCTTTATGAGATGATTATTCACGAAGGAATCCCGAGAGCCTTTATGATCGGTTTAAAAATGGATCCGAATGGCTACAGCTGTGTATATTGCAAAAAAGACTTGCGAGAAGAGTTCGGATCTTACCCGTGGGGAATCTCTCCATACACAAGTCCGTGGAAAATTCAGTGTCCCAATTGCAAAAGATCATTCCCGTCAAACGATTTTGAATCATTCTATAAGCTTGGTCTTAACGAACAAGGTGTATTTGATGTAGAAATTGCAAGAGCAAAAAATGCAGAGCTTGTTGCAAGCGGAGAAAAGGGCTATCTTGTAAACTTGCTTTACCCGGAAGTCGGAACAGAGACAAGCGGAGTAGTCCTTGGAGAAAAGGAAACAGTTGAGGGCTGGGCTGTCGATGACGGACTTGGATATGTAACCGGTGAAATTGCTGCGAACGGAAAGCCTGAAACAAAGACTTTTATTGCGTATTATAACCATTTTGCACCGTGGATCCGTATGAGTGGTTCGCAGGGAAGATATGTTCTTGATGCAGTCGACAATCTGCGCGATGCATATTTGTATACGGGCGATCAAAAATACGGAAGAGCGGGTGCAATACTGATAGACAGAATCGCAGATGTATATCCGGGATATGATCTCAAACAATGGGCAAAGGATTATCCGAATTCCGACGGAGGACGGAATACGGGAAAAATCCTCGGTGCGATCTGGAATAATGAGCTTACGAACTCGATTGTCTGCGGATATGATGCATTCTTTCCCGCAATGGATGATCCATATGTCATAGACTACCTGGCAAAAAAAGCAGAGCAGTATAACCTGGCAAATCCGAAAACATCGGCAGAGCTTATTCGCGAAAACTGTGAAACGGGAATTTTGAGAGAGACATTTGCCGCTGCAAAAACTTCACGTATAAACGGAAATTTTGGTATGCATCAATATGCAGTTGCTCTTGCGGCAGTTGCTCTTGACAATGAAGCTGAAACAGGCGCGATGTTGGATTGGATAGGAGCATACAGCAGTGTGCAGAAAGATGGCGACGGAGTTTCAATATCGAATTCCGGCGGTAATCTGCTGATACAGTATATGAATGAAGTTGACCGGGATGGCTTCGGAACAGAAATAGGTGCAAGTTATAACCGATCCTGGTATACAAATACTCAGGAAATAGCAGAGCTTTTGTATAACTATGACTTCGATACGGATATAGATCTGTATGAGAATCCGAAATACAGAAAGATGCTTGATGCGATTATGAGTATGACAATAGGTGCGAATGCGACACTTGCGATTGGCGATTACGCATCTACGGCAAGTACTCAGCAGATAATGAAGGCAGAAAGGCAGGCTTTGTATTTTGCAAGGACGGGAGATCCGAGATTCGCGCAGCTTGCATATTATCTTAACGGAGATAAAGTTGATGGACTTTATGTAAGCCGGTTTGAAAAGAATCCGGAGAGCATACAAAAGGAAATTCTCGGCGTTATTGAAAAATACGGTGAGTTTGAGTTGCAAAGTGAGAATAAAGCGGGCTTTGGCCTCGCGGTACTTCGTGACGGAGCATTATATAATTCCCAGGGTGCAAATATGAAGGAGGACACACGTCGCGATGTATGGATGTATTATGGCAGAAATAGTACATCTCATGCTCACTTCGATAAGCTGTCCTTGGGCGTGGATGCATATGGCTTTAACTTTATGCCGGATCTGGGATATCCTGCTGCGACGGGAACTGACCCCAATCGTTCTCAGTGGGTAAAGGCAACAATCTCACATAATACGGTCGTTGTAAATGAGAAGGATCAGAAAGGAACAAAGAATGCACAGCCTTTGCACTTTGATGATTCGGAGCGTGTGAAACTTATAGATGTTGATGCTTCCGATGTATATTCGGAAACGGAGATATATCGTCGTACTGCGGTTATGATCGAGGCATCGGATGATATCTCATATACAATTGATTTCTTCCGCATAAAAGGTGGAAACGATCATATGTACAGCTTCCACAGTCAATCTGCAGAGTCGGAAGTTATATCGGGAGTTGAGCTTGTTCCGCAGGTTGATGAAAACGGAGAGTATGTCGGAACATATGCGGATGTTGAGTGTCCGTTCGGAAAAGACCCGTATACTGTAGATACGGATACATCTGTTCCGCTCAAATATCCGCGCGGATTTACCTGGCTTAAGAATGTGCGTCGGGACAAATCACCTCAAACCGGAAATTTTGTAATAAATTTCAAGCAGAAAGACTTTAATAAAGCTGCAATCGACAGTGGAAATCTGAATATGAGATTCACCGCACTGAATGATTGGGTTCCGAGTGATATAACGATCGCAACAGGTGAAACACCGCTTATTGCTGCGAACAAAAATATCAGAGAACTTGATTATCTGCTTATAAAGCGAATAGGAAGCGATCTTGATACACTTTATACAACGGTGCTTGAACCGTATCGAGGTGAAAGGTATCTTTCCGACATTCAAACCGTTGAAGTAAATGCAAAAAACGGTGTTGAAAAGGATGAGGATGCAGTCAAAGCGGTCAAGGTAACACATGCTTCAGGAAGAGTGGATTATATCGTATACGCGACTAACAATGCCGTCACATACACGGTTGCGGATGGTGATATAAGCTTTGATTTCAGAGGATTTATAGGCGTATATACCATTAACAGTAAGAAGGAAAATATATACAGCTATATAAATGACGGTGATATTATCGGTGAGAGGACTGAGTCTGTACCGTCGTATACGGGTAAGGTCGTTGATTTCACAAAAGAGCTTTCAAATGAAAATTCAATAACTGTAAAATTTGACTCGTCTGTTGATACAGCAACGCTTCCCGGCAAATATATATACATAAATAATACAGGGGAAAATAATGGCGTATATAAAATTTGCGGAGCAGAGGAAAGCAAAAACGGCGTGGTTCTTGATGTGGGGGATGTAACGCATATTACTAAGTATGCAGTGGCTACCGACGTTAAAAGCGGATACGCATATAATATAGCGGAAGGTCAAAGATTTACGATTCCTGTCGCAACGGCATATGATGATGCTCCTGTATTTGAAAGTGTCAGCGATAACATATCAACAAGTGCAGGAAGTTCGATCACTTTAAAAGTGACGGCAATAAGTCCACTTGACCGTGAGGTTGTTTATAAGGACGGCAGTATGCCACGCGGAGCAATGATTGATGAGAAGAGCGGAACACTCGCATGGAAACCGACGAGCTCACAGGTTGGAACAAACCATTTTGCAATCACAGCAATTGACTCCGATGGACGTGAGTCGACTGTACACTTCACAGTCACGGTCTATGGTAAAACAACAGGCGGCAGCGGCGGATCAACAGGCGCACCGTCCACACCGGGAACGAGCACACCGACCATCCCCGCA
>JAZSHZ010000045.1:0-2876 GCA_045533555.1 Eubacteriales bacterium | reverse complement strand
GATACTTCTGTTGCAACCGTAACGCAGGAAGGTATCATTACTGCAAAGAAGTCCGGCGAGACTGACATAACGGTGTATGGCATTGTCGGAGACAGACGTGTCAAGACCGTCACAAAAATCAAGGTAAGCGACACGACTCCGCTTGTCAGCGCAAGCATCCGCGGAGCTTCGACCGTTGAGCTCGGCTTCACGAAGCAGCTCACTGCAGAAGCTGTCCACGAGAGCGGAAGCCCCGCAAAAATGGATGAATGTGAGATAGTTTTTGCGCTTGCAGACGAAGCAGATGCAAGCATAGTCTCATTGACCGCTGACGGAAAGGTTACGGGTATTGCTGAGGGAATTGCAAGAATCCTCGTCACCGTCACCGAGAAATACGGAACATCGAAGACGAGCGCTCCGTTTGAGATTGAGGTTATTCCGAAATCTCCGAAGAGCAAGATATTTGATTTCGCACAGTATCCGACAAACACATCGGCACTTTTGCAGACGATTGAGAAGGATGACTGGGAAATCAACAAAGATCTCAGCTCATCCGCAATCGTATCGGGTGTTCTCAACAGCCTCCGCTATCTCCCGGCAAGTATGAACTCAAGAGTCGGAGGAACAGGTCACACACAGAATGCCGATACAGTTATAGATTTCAAGATTGACTATGACGGCTGGTATCAGATTGATTTTGTTGGCTCAAGAGATAAGGGTGCATCAAGCGCGTATATCTATATGGATAATGCATACCTCGGCGAATATAATTTCTATCTTGAAGGTATGGAAGAAGTTCCGACAAAGGTCGAACTCAACACAATGTACTTAACGGCAGGCGTACATCAGTTCACGGTCCGCTCAATGAAGTCGGGTGACTCAACACAGGCATCACACACGCGCTATCAGACACTTGTAAGTGTTGCGTTTAACTATCTCGAAGATGAGCTCACGATAAACGAGCCGGTCTTCCACATCGAGAGAGAAACTCTCGCAGTCGGCGAGACGAGCGATATAACGGTTGATGCATCGCTCTCCGACGGAAGAATATTCAAATTCGGCAATGTCAAGGGGAATAAGGCTGATTCAAAATCCAACCTCAAGATAACAAGCAGTGATCCCGAGATTGTTGAATATAAGGATGGAAAGCTTGTCGCGAAGAAGCCGGGAACAGTCACAATCACTGCAAAAACTCTCATCTACGGCCAGGAAAGCGAAAAAACAGTTGAAATCACCGTAACGGATGAGACGCTTTCCCGCATTGAAGCAATCAACCCCGATGGCATCTCCCTCTATGTCGGAGATACAAAGGATATCGAGCTTCGCGCATTCGTAAAGGGTGCGACTTCCGGGGAGCGCGAGGTTGAGATTGATGATATCACTCTCTCCTATGCGCTTGACAGCGAGGTTGCAACGATTGCGGACAGAAAGATTACGGGAACTGCAGTGGGCGAGGCTCTTCTCACCGTCACTTCGACACTCGACGGAGCAAAGACACTCACGTCCTATATCCCGATAAGCGTTCTTGCGGATGGCTATGCATCTGTCGAGCTTGGCGCGGTATCTCAGGTCCTTAAGGTAAGCGGAGAAACATCTCAGCTCTTCGTCAAGGCATATGATAACTTCGACAAGGAAATAAATGCAGACGATGCCAAAATAAGCTACACGGTAAGCGATGCCGAAATCATAACGGTAAATGAGAGCGGCAGAATCATTCCGGGAAGCAAGGTTGGCATTGCAGAGGTTTATGCAACGGTAACCATCGGAGGCATAACTCACAAGACCAATGTGCTTCCGATATCGGTAAGAGACGGTAAGGTCGGCTCAACGTATTATACTCCCGAAAGAGTTGCAGCAGCCCGCGAAAACATTGCTAAATATGATTGGGCGAAATCGACGGCAAAGACGGCAATCGCAAAAGCAGACAGATATCTCGAGCATGTTGAGACAATCTATAACATCATTACAAACCATACCATTCCGAGAACTGCTTATCTCGGAGATGAGGATGACCCCGAGGAGAAGATGTGCAGATATTGCGGAGCGCATCTTGACGGTAAGTATAGCTGGAATGTCAATACTTTGTCCCGCCCGTGGAAGGTTACCTGCGAATCTTGCGGACGCTATTTCCCGTCAAACGACTTCGAATCGTTCTATAAGCGCGGTCTTGATGAGCACGGCGAATTCAACCGCACTCTCGCACTTGAGGAAAACGGAATCCTCTGCGGCAGAGGTGAACGAAACGAGGACGGCGAATACGTAGTCTTTGAGCAGTATGCAGATAATCCCTACGGCTACGGAGACCCGAACGGAAACCTCTATAACAAGCTCTACACTGAGCTTTATACAACAAACACAGACCCGCTCACAAAAAATAAGATAGGTCAGGGCTGGGGCGACTTCGAGGTCGGCGGCGACTCGGGTGTTCCGTCCGAGGGCTATTTCTGGGGAGTTGACGACAGCCTTGGCTACAACACAGGCGTGATCTTCTCCAACGGCTCAAAGCAAATACACAGATATATCGCTCTTTTCAATTACTATGGTATCTGGTATAACCACGGTAACAAAGAGCAGCCGGTAGTTTTTGCATCGCTCTCGGCGTTCCGTGATGCGTATCTCTACACCGGAGATAAGAAATATGCAAGAGCGGGTGCGATAATCCTTGACCGCGTTGCAGACCTCTATCCCGACTTTGACTATATGCTCGATTGCCCGAAGCTTGTAACCTCGGGTAAGGGCAACGGTAAGATAAGCGGTTATATTCATGAGAACTTCGTAAACCGTCCGTTCACAACGGCATACGATGCATTCTTTGATATTTATGATGACCCGCAGGTAATAAGCTTCCTTTCGGGTTATGCAAAGAAATGGAACCTTGACAACAAGAAGACAGACGG
>JAZSHZ010000286.1:0-4382 GCA_045533555.1 Eubacteriales bacterium | reverse complement strand
AGTCAGCCCCGTTATGACCACTTCGATACCTCTCCGTATATGTTAAGGTGCAATCAACTTAAACGCATATATTGAATTGTAAATACATAACGGGGCAGCCCCGTTATGCCCTGTTGCGGTGCCCGAAGTTTATCGTCGCTGTCGCTCGAAAACTTCGACCGCTGCCACTCGCTCAGCTCGCTTAATCTGCCACCGGCAGGGCTCGCATCGCTCCCCACTTCGATACCTCTCCGTATATGTTAAGTTGGAATCAACTTAAACGCTTATATTGAATTGTAAATACATAACGGGGCAGCCCCGTTATGCCCTGTTGCGGTGCCCGAAGTTTTGGTCGCTTGCGCTCGAAAACTTCGACCGCTGCCACTCGCTCAGCTCGCTTAATCTGCCACCGGCAGTGCTCACATCGCTCCCCACTTCGATACCTTTTCGTATATGTTATAGCGGGAATGAGCAGAACAGCAAAAATTATTATACAATAGTTTTTCAAAAATTTCAACAGTTATTCCAAAAAAAGTTTTGTGCGCTCAGATTTCTTTGAGCCAATCATAGCGGGAGAGCGGTTTCGCAAGCTTCTGACTGCGGAGCTCACGCATACGTCGCGCTCTGTGCTCGGTAGGGGTCTCTCCGAGATGTTTGAGAAAGACGCGTGCAAGGTTTGAATGGTTATATAATCCCGAATCCTTTGCGATATCGTCATAGAGTCTGTCTGTCGCAACGAGGAGAAAGGATGCGTGGTCAAGCCTTGCGGACAGTATATAATCATTCGGGGAAATTCCCGTGACCGTTCTGAAATTTGCGGTAAAGCTTCGGCGTGAGGTTTCTGCGATGGCGCAAAGCTCATCGACGGAAAGCTTCTCTCTGTAGTTTTTCTCAATATATTCGGCGACACGGTTGATGCTCTCCGTCTGTCTGCGGAAGGGTGCGGTTATCTTCACATTTTTCTCCTTCTTGCAGGCAAGTCTGAAAAGCTCCGCTATGAGCGATGCGAGTTTATCATAGGACATTTCGGTGCGCTTATCAAACTCTGCGATAATCTCGCGGACGATTTTTATCGAAGCCTCCTTGTTTTCTGCGAAATCAACGACATTGGGAATCGCTTTTTTCTCGAAATGCGAGGTCGCCTCACCATAGGCAAAGAAATCTATTCCACGGCTTGCGAGAAAATCGAGGTCAAACCATATATGTGTGATAATCGGGGTGTCATCGGAGTTGATCGCATTGAAGCTGTGAGGCATATAGGGGAGGAGAAAGGCGCAGGAGCCTGAGCGGCAGGTGTATTCAATTCCGTTGACGGTCTGCTGAAGCTCACCCGAGAGGACAAAGCAAAGCTGAATATGGCGATGGAAATGAAGATGGGTGATATCACGCACCGCCTGTGTCGAAACTCTGACGGGCAGCTTTGAGAGATATGTCGGCGTGCTGACAAACGGAAATGCTTTCATTGAACTGCACCATCCTTTCATGGCTTGATTATAACACACAAGATGAAAAAAGTAAAGAAAAAATCGCCCGATTTGTATCAAGCTTTGTTTGAATGAAGTGCTTTGGGTGTATTAAAATGTTAACATAGGATTCTTATCTTATAAAATATAATAAGTATAAATAAAAAACGGAGGAGATCAAAATGAAAAAAATCACAGCACTTCTTCTGGCAATTCTTATGATAGGAGGTATGCTTCCGACAGTATTTGCGGCAGATGCGGTAATGAACCCTGTGTATGTATTCTCGAATACCACGTTCGGCGGTTCGGGAAACGTTCAATATCATATGCATAGCGGAACCGGCACATTCAACAGTAGCATATCCTCGGGATATTATGAATATGTCCATAACGTAGGTCTCGGTGCATTTCCGCTGCTTGAGGCTGTCCACGTCTGGACGGCTCAGGAAGAAGCATTCGGAAATTGCGCGCTTATCTTAAAGGCAGACGTTGATGTTTGCGGAACATATGACGTCGCAATCGACTATGTCAGAAGCGGTTATGCGGGCAGGATCGGCATATATTTCGTTCCGGTATCGTGGCTTGATGCAAACTATGCGGTCAAGAGCATAACCACAGCCGACGTAAAACCGATCATAAATAATGAAAATGCAATATGCCTCGTCAAGGATTATGACACTCATTCCTCTGCAGGAACTGAAAGTCGATATAACGTAAACGATGTGAAGTTTTCTGAAAATGAATATTATATTTTCATAACGTCTGACAAGTCTGATTATCCGTCGACAAGCAACGGAAGATACTATGCATCAATAAAGAACATTGCGCTCACGGGAAAAGCTTATGCAACGGCAACGATTTCCGATTCGACATTGAGACCCGGAGATGTTGCTGCAATAGCGGTGACCGCGCAGGCGGCAGACGGCGCGGCAACCGAGATTTCCGATGTTACATATGCAAGCTCAAATCCTGATGTCGCAACCGTTGCAGCTGACGGAAAAGTTACTGCAATCGGTGAGGGAAGCACTGTTATTACCGCAACGGGAACTGCGGGCGGTGTGTCTGTTTCGGCATCGGTAAAGGTTGAAGTCAGCTTTGATTATATCTATTCATTCACGATGGAAGCCGTTCCGGGAGCAACAAAGGCAGTTCCGGTATCGACGATAACGAGCTTCGGAAAGCTTGACCCCGAGGTTTCAACGGGTGATTACTATTATGTCACAAACAAGAATTTTTCAACGTTCTCTCTTTATTCGGGCGGTACACAGTGCTATAGCCTCAGAGACCACGTTGGCGACAGCTATATTATCTTCAGAAGTAAAGTTGATGAGCCGGGTGTTTATGACACGGAGATTTCTTTCGGAAAAGCAACGTATGGCGGAAGACTCAATGTCTATGTTGTACCGAAGGAATATGCGGAGAGCAAATGGGATATGTCATCGAACGCTCTCACCATCAGCGAGATAATCGCAGATAGCGGAGTGACAAAGGTTTTCTCCGTTGACTGTCATCAGAACGGAACGGATCCGACAACGATGAAGGGTGCAATGCTCAACCTCACCGAAAAGGATTTCTATTTCATTATGACAACTGAAAAGGGTGCGACGGATACATCCGACGGAAGATATTATGGTCTCCAGAAGACGTTCACATTCGATTGCAAAGCAACTCTCTCGGCAGAGCTTTCAAAGGAAATTAAGAAGATCGGCGAAAGCGCAAAAATTTCCGTTTCTGCAAAGAATGCAAGCGGAATAGCAGCAACACCCGAAAACATCACATACAAAAGCTCGGACACAAGTGTTGCAAAGGTCTCGACGGACGGAACGGTCACGATAGTCGGCAACGGCGTGGCAACAATCACAACGACGGCAAACGTCGGAGGTGTTGCGGTTTCTGCCAACAGCTATATTGACAGCATTCCTGTCTGGAATCCGAGCTATGCAATATATCATCAGGCTGTTAAATCTGCAACTGCCGAGATCAAGAACGGTCTCGGACTCCACCAGGTAACAGGATTCAAGGATGATATTTCGACGGGCAATTGGTCATATGTCAATATGCGCGGAGTAAACAGCGGCGGACTTTATGCAACAGAATATGTTTGGCAGGTAAAAAAAGGTAACTTCGGCAAGAACGCAGTTGTTCTTCAGCTTGATATAGACACCGCGGGAACATATATCCCGACTCTTGAATACCACAAGAAGGCTCATATCGGCAAAGTCAATGCATATCTCCTTCCGGAAAGCTATGTTGCGGAAAAGGGATGGAGAATGACCTCCGATGCACTTCCGATAGAGACGATTGAATCTGAAGCGGCGGACTGGAGATTTGCTTCCGCAAATGGATATTCAAAGGATAATGTGTTGAATCAGAAGATGACGGGCGGAGCTTTGAACCTTGATCAGAAGACATACCTTATGCTCGTTCTTCATAACAATGATGAGAACATCATCAATGACCCCGAAACAAGCGGATCAAGACTTTGGGGTGAGGTTGTCGGAGTTTCTCTCAAGCGCACAGGCTCAGTCAAGCTCCTTGCAGACAAGACAACACTTTCAAAGGGTGATGCGACAACGCTCATCGCAAAGACAAAGGACAACCGCGACAATGCAGTGGAGGCAGAGGTAACGCTCACAAGCCTCAATACAGCGGTAGCAACGGTATCGGGTAACACCGTAACGGCAGTAGCACCGGGTGTTGCGGAAATCAAGGCAACGGCAACGATTGACGGAGTCGAGGTTTCGGACACTGTTGAGATCACGGTCGGAGAAGAGACCGTTGCAAAGCAGGTATCGATAGCGACAAGCATAGACGGAGCAAAGGCATCGGTTGCTTCCTACACACGCGGAGCGAAGGTAACGGTAACGGCTCCCGAGATTTCGGGCAAGACCTTCCGCCATTGGGTACGCGGAACTGCAGATAACGGCGAGTGGGTATCGG
>JAZSHZ010000178.1:0-4382 GCA_045533555.1 Eubacteriales bacterium | reverse complement strand
CAGAGAGCTATGAAGAAGTATATAAGTTTGTCTATGACAAATCGAAGCTCAACATGGATCTTTGCAAAAAATTCAACAAAGACCACAACATCTGGATTCAGACCTATAACAACCCTGTCGGACGCGAAGAAGAAATCATTGCCGCAACAGACGCTATCTACGATAGCGGTGCAAGAACAATCTTTGCCTGGGGATATCGCGGCTCGGATGCAAATGACTATCGTTCGAAAGCTCCGGACCGCACCTGGTATGCAACAAAAGCAGCATTTGAAAGAATCACCGAGCGTTATCGCAATGAGCTCCGCGATGAGACAAGAAGAAATCTCGGAATCAAATAGCAAAAAACACACGCCTGATAAAAACGGGCGTGTGTTTTCATATTGATGTTTCCTTTTTTATTTGCGAGGGTGTCTTTCCGGTATACTTCTTTAAAATACGCCTAAAAAACGCAGTTGAGGAAAAATTAAGTCTGGAGCATATTTCCTCAACACTCAGCTTATCTCTCTTTATATACTGTACTGCATGCTTGATCCTCACATAATTTTTATAATCAATCGGAGAAAATCCATTCTCTTTTTTAAAAACAGCAAAAAATCTCGATTCGCTCAAATTGCACAGACGAGATAATTCCTTAACAGAAAAAGACTCAGAAACATTATTTTCAATATAAGAAAGCGCTTTTTGAGTAGCTTTAGCATTGTCCCTCCGCTCATATTCGAGCGCATTTGTTATCTTATCAATGATATGATAAAAAAATGATAACGAAGAATAGTTTTTCTCAGATGAAACATTTTTATATAATTTTGAAAAAGACTCCGAAAGCTCCGGAAGAAAAATCTTCTGTGCAGGAACAGCATATCTTTCCCAAAATTCCACATCACACTCAAGGACATACATTTCAATTTCTGGGCTCCCCTTCCATTCCGATCGATACGGAGTCCCTGCCGGAATAAAGATAACATCTCCATCGCTTGCAGACACGCAAAAATCCTCAAAGAACAAAAGAACACTTCCCTTTTCGATATATCCGATATGAGGAAGAACAAAGCCAAAATCTGTAAAGTAATTATGACTATCAATAAATTTATTTCGAGCTATTGAAAATTCACAATAGTTTCGCGCATGATAAAACCTTGAGTTTTCCATATTCAAATCATCCTTTATAATAGGATAGTGTCCTTTTTCAATAGTATAGCATATTGTTTTTTATCTTTCAACAGAGTAAACTTTGTTTATGAAGGAGTTGATTATAATATGAACAAAAAAATAGCCGTCATAACAGGCGGAGCAGGCTTTATCGGAAGTCGCACGGCAGAAATTCTTTTGAAAGACGGTTTCAAAGTTGCAATATGCGACATAAATGAGGATTCTCTCAAAAAAACGAAGTCAGAACTCTCAGAATTCGGAGAAATAATCACTTATGCTGCAGACATAAGAAACCGAGAAGAGGTTAAAGCTGTCGTTTCTGATGTTTTTGAGAAGTGCGGAAGGATCGATCTTTTTGTATCTGTCGCAGGAGGAAGCACCCGCGAAAAGATGGCATATTTCTGCGATCAAAAAGAAGAGGTCATAGACGACAACATTCAAATGAACTTCTTCGGAGCAATGTATTTTGCACACGCAATATCTAAAATAATGGCAAAACAGAAGTTCGGAAAAATGGTCTTTGTTACATCCGTTCTTGCAACAAACGGTCAACCAGGAACAGTTGAATACTCAGCCTCAAAAGGAGGTCTCCTCGCTATGGCCCGCGCACTTGCGCAGGAAATGGGAGAGCTTGGAGTCACGGTCAATTGCGTTTCTCCCGGTCTCGTTCAGCGCGACGGACGCGATGTCGGTGCAACAAATTTTCTCGGCAAAAACTGTTCTCCATATGATATTGCAAACGCCATATCCTTCCTTGCATCAGATAAAGCAGATTTTATAACAGGTCACAATTTGATTGTTGACGGTGGATGGGGTATCGGTGTCCACTCCTGCATAAAATCATATCGTCAACGTTTTCTTGACGATTTGGATAAACTGCAATGAACAGCAAAATCAAAGTAATACAAATCGGAACACTACATGATCATGCGATTTTTGCTTTTGAAGCTCTTCACAAGCTTTCCGATACATTCGAAATCCTTGGCTATTTCGAGCCTGATAATGCAGCAGCAAAAAAAGCAATGGATCATCCCCTCTACTCACAATATCCACAGCTTACGGAGAATGAAATGTGGTCATTGCATCCTGACGCAATTATCATTGAAACATACGAGCGCGACCTGACAAAATTCGCATTGATGTGTGCCGAAAGAAAGATTAATATTCATATGGATAAACCGGGCGGATGCGACCTTGCTGATTTCGAAAAATTGATATTAACCGTTAAGAATAACAATGTTATTTTTCATACAGGATATATGTATCGCTATAACCCTGCTTTAATCGAGGCTGAAAGACTGATCAAAAGTGGGAAACTCGGCGAAATCTATTCAATTGAAGCCCAGATGAGTTGCACCCACCCAAAAGAAAAGCGTGATTGGCTTGGCACTTTGCCGGGTGGAATGATGTTTTACCTTGGGTGTCACCTTCTTGACATCATATTGCGTTTTCAAGGAAAACCAAAAAACATCACAGCCTATAACTTCTCTTCAGGATTTCTCGGTGCAAAAGGTGAGGATAACACATTCTGCCTTTTGGAATATCCAAATGGCATCTCGTTCGCAAAAACAACCGCAATAGAGCCTGCAGGTTTCAACAGGCGTCAAATCACCATATGCGGAACGCGCGGAACATTCGAGATAAAACCTCTAGAAGACTATTTCGATGAAAATGAAATATCAAAACTTTGCTCCCATGTTACATATGCTTTTGCAAACGACGACGGAACCTTTTCTTGGAAAAACTCCGATGTTACAAAGAAAACCTTCGGCCCGTTTGATCGATATATTCCGATGATGACTGCATTTTCAGAAATGGTGCGCGGTGAAAAAATCAACCCATTTACTCCGGATTATGAATATGAACTATATCAAACTGTTTTCAAAGCATGCAATATTAAAACGAAAGGATGAACAGGATGAAAGCAATTCTTGTTAATGAAGATAAAACACTTCGTTGGGCAGATGTCCCCGACCCGGTCATAAAGAATGATGAGGTTCTCATCAAAATAGCCGCCGCTGCGGTAAATCGCGCAGATCTTATGCAACGCGAAGGAAACTATCCCCCACCTCCAGGATGCCCCGAATGGATGGGTCTTGAAATCTCAGGCAAAATCGTTGAATGCGGCAGTGATGTTTCCAAACTCAGCAGTTGGAAAATCGGTGACGAGGTATGTGCACTCCTCGGAGGCGGCGGATACGCTGAGTATGTTTCGGTAAAATATGATATGCTTATGCCTGTCCCGAAAGGAATCTCACTCATCGAGGCAGCAGCACTTCCCGAAGCATTCGCAACAAGCTATCTCAATCTCTTTATTGAAGGCGACCTCAAGCCCGGCAATACTTTTCTTGCCACCGGCGGAAACAGCGGTCTCGCAAGCGTTATGATCCCCATGGCAAAAGCATTTGGGTGCAAGATCATAACAACTGTTCGTGGCAAGGCAAAAGCCGATGCAATTAAGCCATTAAATACTGATATTGTTATCGATACAACAAAAGAAAAACTTTCTGATGCCCTTGCAAGAGAATTTTCAGAAGGAAACACCGTCGATGTTGCAATAGACTGCATAGGCGGAAATGATATGGGTGCGTGCCTCCCTTATATGACCCACGGCGGGAGATGGATAATGATCGCTTCCCTTGCAGGATTCGATACACAAATCGATCTGAAGAATATTTATGTCAGAAATGTCCGTATCATCGGAAGCACCTTGCGCTCACGCGCTCCGGAAACAAAGGCAAGCATTCTTGCCGAACTCGTTGAGAAGATTTGGCCAAAAGTCGAAAATGGAGAGATCCGTCCTACGATTTACAAAATTCTCCCTATAACAGATGCAGAAGCGGCTCATGACTTACTTTACAACAGTGAAAGCGTCGGTAAAATTATATTAACGCTTTAATGATGAATTGTCAAACTAAGTGCAACAGTTAGACAAGGAGAGTTCAAACAAATCAACTGGTTTTTGATAATGTAAAACTTTCTTAGGCCTGGCGTTAATCAACGCCAGGTTCTTTTTTAATGTAGCAGGACTAACCCTGGAAAGGTTTCTGCCTTTAGGATAGAACTCACGAAGTAAACCATTTAGATTTTCGTTAGTTCCTTTTTGCCAAGCGCAGTAAGGATCTGCAATGTATTTATCGTATGAAATTACAGACCTTCGATGAAGCTAGACTTGTAATAGATGAGTACATTAATTTCTACAACAATCAGCGCATCCAACTCAAAACAAAACTGAC
>JAZSHZ010000130.1:0-5002 GCA_045533555.1 Eubacteriales bacterium | reverse complement strand
TTTATATTGACCTTTACGATACGTTGCGCGGTTTTCTTCTTATAATCTTTCACTCCGTTCGGCAAAGTGATCGGTTCTTGGTATGCCTGATATTCCACGTAAATAAAGGAATCTTTATATATAACTCCATCGTTAGTCATTTTTGAGTGGTGATTGCCCAACGTGAAGTGCTCTTCATCGGGGTCGACCTCCATTGACATTTGAAGCGTGACTTCCGGATCTGCGACATATATCGATGAGCACGAGGACAATAATAACACAATCACTACTAAAACTGCAATACTCCGTGCAATACGCATTGTGGTTACCTCCTTTGGGATATACCAATATTATATCAATTAACGTAATGAGATGGAACAACAACGTCGAGCAACGGAAGCTCCGTCAGTTCTCCTGTTTCGATATTGATTACGCATTTCCGCTCCAGTCTGCCGCCCTCTTCGGGGAACAGCGTTCTTACGGCAAAAATGTATTCATCGGTTGCATAGACCGAAAAGATAACAGATTTCTCTTCTTCATAGATCAATTCCATATTCTCGCCGTAATAATCTGATCTGTAAATTCTTGCCGTGCAGCTTGCAAGATATGATATTGCGGTTGATTCGAACAGCTCGCCTGCGGCAACCATACCGAGGTCTTTATGCTCCTTGTAAAACTCATCACGTGTAGCGGTAAAGGCTAAATAATCATCGTACCCCACCAATTCATCGAAAAGGATTCCACCTTCGGCGGGTGCGGGGAGCTTGTATTCGGTGAACGAAGCGGTGAACGTCTTCATGCTGTCTTTTGACAGATCGTATACCTTAAAACCGTTATCTCCGAATGTGAATGCAAGATTGCCTATTGAATTAGAATGAACCTGATATACTTCTTCTTTTTTCATATTGCTGCCGTCGCGGTTGCACGAATAGGTAGCGGACGCATCATCGCCAAAAAAGAATCGTTTGTTTGTCACGGCTGACAGACGATAGTTTTCCGGAATTTCAAAAAGCTCCGTAAGCTTATCCTTTTCAATATCATATTCACACAGAGTATTGATCGTTTTGGGGGCAAACTCAAGAACGCTTTTATCGCTTGATGGATCATAATCGGTTTCGGAATAATCAAGCGTCTGCTTTATTCTGTATAAATTGCCGTCAAAAACGGAGGTATTTATCCATCTCGTCATTACGTCGCCGCCCAAGGCTTCGTCGAAAATATTTCTTCGTTCACCTGTTTTCAGATTATAAAGTCTTTGCTCGTTTTTGGTTACGTAAACGTCGTCGTGATACTGAACAAGAATGATTATCCAGTTGCCGACGATTCTTTGGATCTGAAAGGTGGGCGGTTCTTGGAGGGCCTCGTATGGTGCCAGCATAATGCAATCCGATTCAAAAGAATGATTGCAGTTGGGGTCAAGGCAAGGGCTTGATATAGTCCCGGTTGTGGGGTTGTATTTGACAACTCTCTGCATTGAAACCGGACCATACTTTACCTTCGTCACCTCACCGGTGGGACTGTAAGTGGCACCGATCGGGCCGGTCGTTCTTCTGTTTTCAACATAAATCCAGCAGCCCTCATAAATAAACCCGCGATTTTTATCGCCCGTATAATAAAACTCCGTACCATCTGTGAAATATTCGTCGTAATTGACTGTTGTGTCATCATCTTCTTTTGGAAGCTGATAGACAGAAGAACAAGAAGATAGCGTAAAAATGAGCGAAAAGCATATAAGAAATAATTTAACTGATTTCACAACTGTTGCCTCCTTATATAAATACCAAGTTTTTCGCGTTTTTCTTCAAATAATTTTAAAAATTATCAAAATCGTCAGTTATCTTCCGCATTTGTATTTATGATCTCCATCATCATCTCGTCGGAAGGTGGGATGAGTTCACAGTAGGGTACGGGAGTTATTTCGCCGGTTTCAAGGTTGATCATGCTTCTGCCTTCGTTTTCATAATCGAACTCCCTGTAGCTGTTATTCGGGTCGCCCGCAAGGACGAAACCGAACAGATATTTATCGTTACCGCAAACGGTGTTTATTACTGCATTTTCCTTTTCGAAGATCAATTCGATCTCTTCGCCCTCAAAATTGCTTCGCCAGATCTGTGCTGTGCCGGCATATTTAAGCTTGTTGCATTCCTCCATAAAAGCATTCTGCAGCTCACTCCCGCGTAAATCGGGATGCGCGTCCTTAAATTCTGCGTATCCGTCGAGAGCTTTATCCCATTCTTCCATAGTGGTCCAGGTGTCATAAAGAATTCCCGAACGGGTAAAGGCGGGGCGCTGGAATCTTGTGAAGGGTACGTCGATCTGCTTTTTTGTATTCGTTCTCAGATCGTATATCAAGAATATTTCTTTGTCTACGTGGTATGCGTAAGGTCCGATCTTGTTTGTGATGATGAAATCGAACACATCCTCCTTGACCAGATCCTTTCCATCATACCCGGTGGAGAGAATATCGCCCTCGGGAGTGCGGAAGAAAAAGCGCTTGTTCGTCACGGCATAGATGGCATAGCCCGCGGGTACTTCAAACAGCTCTACCGTTTTCTTTGAATCAAAATCATAATAGCTGAAAACGCAGACGGTTTCAGGCGTAAAGCTCGACATAGGCTTATCACCCCCGGGGACGTAGCCCGTTTTAGAATAGTCCATAAAGCGCCTGATGCTGTAAAGCTTGTTGCCAAACACCGCCATGCCTGCCCATTCTGTTACGGTCGTTTCGCCGTATTCATTGATCAGGATATCCTGCTTGTCCCCTGTCATTGGATTGTAGGCAAAGCATTCGTACATCCTGCCGTAGACTTCGCTGCTCTTGGTCTTTTCAACAACGACCCAATCACCAACTATGACGGGAATATATATTCCCCATCCCTCGGGCGCGATCATAGGACAATTCGAACGTGGTGAGTGGTTGCAAACGGGGTCAAGACAAAGGCTTGAAACAACTCCGGTTGCGGTATTCACCTTGACAAGGCGGCTCGCATACTTTTCGTTATACGTCTTTTTCCCGCTTGGAGAAACGATTGCCAATTCCTTGTAGTACTGACCCTCCTCGTATATCCAATAATCATAATACATAAATCCGTTCTGTATATCGCCCGAATTAAAGAGTGTGCCAGGAGTAAAGTATTCCTCACTATCCTCAACCGGCAGCGGCACGGATTCGTCGAAACCGATAGACGGCGATGATGTTCCTATGTAAACAGATTGACAGGACGTGAAAAGCATCAACGCAGATATAAGCACACAAAATATTTTGATCGCAGTTTTCATATAATGCCTCCTTCTCTTCCTTGCTTCACTACAAAAGAGGGTTATGATCAGATCGAAAAACTAAGCCTCTATTAATCAAGATGCATTTTAATCAAATTATTAACACTATTTTTTGCGATTGAGAAAAAACTGTATATTTGTACAAATATGCATTTCGGATTTTGTGCAAATCGTCAAGGGAGATTTGTTGTTTTGGTAAATTTCCCCAATGTTATTATAACATTACTAAATGTGTTTGTCAATCGTAATTTTTGCGTATAAGAATTATTTGGTTACTTGCACATAATTGGGCTCGTTTTTTGTGCGTTTTGCACAAATTTTGGCGAGAAATTCAGCGTTTTTTAGTTGCGTGCGCAACAATTTTTAAGACTTTCGGTAATTTTCAAAAAACATATTGAGTCTATCAAAAAGATTCAGATAAAGTCAGCACTACATATTTAAATCAAATCCTTCTATGTGCAAAATTCGATTGTTTGATAACTGAAAACAGTTAGGTTTCTCGTAATATGTCTTTCTTATATTTTCTGAAAACTCGTCGCTTATGCGACAAAAAGTTGTGTAAGAATTTTAAGTTTACAATCGTGCGGTGGTATTTCGTTTTGAAGCTTATGTGTGAGATATTTATGGGTGTTTTCATCTAAAATCGAAGATGTTTTTGAAAAGCAAAAAAACCTTGAAAACATAGTGTTTTCAAGGGTTTTCGCTTGCGTTCATAGGATAAAAATGCAACTTGTGATTTCAATTGAAATCATCATCCATGATTACAATTTTGCCGTTACTAATTTTGAACGGACAAATGACAGCATGAACAAAGCTCCAGCCTTTCGATTTGCCTTCATCGTAAGTATGAAATGCAATATAATCGGTTTTCCCATCAGTAGTTACAGAGCAATGTCCGGGACCGTTCCAACCGTCTTCCATAGACAATGCAGGAAAGGGCCGCTTCTTCCATTGATCTGTATCCAACAAATCTCCGCCAAGAAATTCAAGAATTCCCATACAGTAATGATTTGCCCATGAGCCGGATGCAGAGTAAATAAGCCGCAACTCCCCGTCCTTTATATAGACACTTGGACCTTCATTAATATACGGATATTTGATTCCGTCGCAATCCATCTTTTCCCATTCATATTCGGGAGTGGATATCATTACACGTGATGAAGATAAGGTACACGGATCTTTCATTTTTGCTATGTAGAGATTCTGGCATACGTTTTCGTCACCTTCCCAACCCGACCAAATCGTATACAATTCGTTTTTATACTCAAAAATCGTGCCGTCAATCGCCCATTTATCAGTTTCATCACTTATTTTTCCAAGCATATGATAAGGTGAAATGGGCTCATCGCTATCGTTGGTCAAAACGTACATACGGTGATTGTAATTATTTCCATCATCACATGCAACGTAAATATAACATTTTCCGCCGATAATATGCAATTCAGGTGCCCATAATTCCTTTGAATATGCTTTCCCGGCCTCCGGAATATATACGCATACCGGAACAGTCTCTATAAGCTTGTCAACGGAATCGGCTTTTGAAATGTAAATAGCAGCTGCCCCTTTCGTAAAACAATGATAATAGCTTCCTCGATAATAGGTAACGTGCGGATCGCGCGCTTCACATCCACCGCTTTCTTTTAATTTTGCCATACGATCACCGCCTTTCATTGACTTATATTATAACATAACAATACTACTTTTTCAACACATATACTAATATAATCAGAGGTCAAGTCAAAAA